>JAYTBZ010000022.1:0-4919 GCA_043736705.1 Flavobacterium sp.
TGTAAGGTCACAAACTCTTGACATTATACTTATCTTTTATCGTTATTCAAAATCAGGGTGCAAAGAAAAGAAAAATAAACCTATTAAGCAACATATTTAATGCACATTTTTCAAAATTTCTTTCTGTAATAGTTCTAAACTTTTAATTACTGCTCTATCTATCACTTTTTCACGGGGTTGACCAAAATTAAATTCTTCCACGAATATTCCTTTTGGAGTGGCTAATGCAATAAAAACAGTTCCAAGATCCGCATTTGAATCTCCTTTTGAAGGTCCTGCGTTACCCGTAGTTGCAATTGCATAATCTGTTTTCATCATCGTTTTTACATTCAATGCCATAGCAGAAACTACTTCTCGACTCACTACGGAATACTCGTTAATAAGACGTTCAGAAATCCCCAAAATATCTATTTTAGCCGTTGTTGCATAGGAAACAATACTTCCTTTAAAATAAGCTGACGCTCCAGCTGCTGCAGTTAATAGCTGTGCTATTTTTCCACCCGTACAACTTTCGGCGGTTGCAATTGTTTTATTTTGCTTAATAAGTAGTTTTCCTACTACAACATCTATAGTTTCGTCCTCATCAAAACCTACTATGATATCTCCGATGATTACCTGCAGCGAACTTACATTTTGTTCCAGAGCTTCCTGCAATTTTTGTTTATCAGTACCACGTGCAGAAAGACGCAAACGCACTCTCCCTGGCGCTGGCAAATACGCTAACTTGATACATGCTGGAAGGTTATTTTCCCAATCCTCTATACGTTCTGCAACATGGCTTTCGCCTTGACCATACGTCAATATTGTTTGGTGAATGATATAAGGACGATCATATTCTCGAATCACTTTTGGTATGATTTCATGCTCGATTAAATATTTCATTTCGTATGGAACACCAGGAAGCGAGATAAAAACAGTATTTTCTTTTTTCATCCACATTCCAGGAGCCGTACCCACTTGATTGTGCAAAACCGTACATTTTGAAGGGACTAATGCTTGATCTCTATTGATTTGTGATGCAACGCGATTCATTACTTTTTGAATTAAATCAATGACATGAGTTTCCACTTTTTTATCAACGATGAGAACATCATCAAAATAATCACAAAATGTTTTTTTAGTAATATCGTCTTTAGTTGGTCCTAAACCACCAGTTATAATAACTAAATCAACGTTATTTTGAAGTTTCGCAAAAGTTTCTAAAATATGATTTTTATTATCACTTATCGAAATCATTTCATTGATTTCAACACCAATTTTATCCAGAGATTTGGCAATAAAACCCGAGTTTGTATCGACAATCTGACCTATTAAAATTTCGTCACCTATTGTAACTATAGTTGCTTTCATTTTTTAGTTCGGTTATTTTTGTGAGGTTTTAATATATGAAAAAATGTACAAAGTAGCACACTCTTAATCTTGCGTGAGGGATAGAAGTGAAAATCATTTTTATTACCACAGCGTGATAACGATGGTAATAAAAAGATTGAAACGGAAAGCCCGACCCACTTTTTTAGTGGGTCACGCCCAAATATTACAAATCGAAATCTTTCTTGATTTCTTTGATAGCGTCGTTGACTTGGTTTTTTACGCTTTTGAACGTCTCTTTGATATCTTTCTTTTTACCCTCGGTTTTGGTCCAAGCTTCAATTTGAAGAATCTCTTCAAATGCGACATTCAAACCCATTAAATCTAGCGTTGGTTTGATCTTGTGTGCATAAGCATAAGCATGCTTGTGGTCTTTCTTTTTTATTCCTTCTTTAATTTGCATCAAATCATCTGGAACTTCGGTAACAAATAATGTTAAAATTTCGTTTACGAATTCTGAATCGTTATCTGAAAGTGCATACACTTTTGAAAGATTGTAGTTTATAGCCATTATTTTACTTGTATTCTAAATAGTTGTTGTCCTTCTAAAAACCCTTCTAAAACGTCATCTGGCTTTACAGCAGCTACTCCTTCTGGAGTTCCTGTAAAAATTATATCTCCAATTTTTAACGTAAAAAATTGAGAAACATATGAAATGAGTTCGTCAATTTTCCACAGCATGTGACTGGAATCCCCTTTTTGAACCGTTTTGTTATTATTCGTTAATTCAAAAGTAATATTTTCTAATGAACTAAACTTGCTTTTAGGCAAAAATTCACCCAGCACTGCAGAGCCATCAAATGCCTTTGCTTTTTCCCAAGGTAAGCCTTTCGCTTTCAATTTATTTTGTAAGTCACGTGCTGTAAAATCAATCCCAACGCTAATTTCATCATAATATTTATGGGCAAATTTGGGTTCAATGTACTTACCAACTTTACTTATTTTGACGATAATTTCAATTTCGTGATGCACATCTTCTGTAAATTCTGGAATAACAAAAGGATGCTGTTTTAATAAAACGGCTGAATCCGGTTTCATAAAAATAACAGGTTCTGTTGGTCTTTCGTTCTGTAGTTCCTCTATATGATTGGTGTAATTTCTACCGATGCAGATGATCTTCATTGTTTTTAAGTATTTCGTGTTCAGCATTTCATGTTCAGACTTCAATGGAACATTTATTACCATTCATTATTTTGTATTTAGTTTTCTAAGTTTGATTGCTGTTAAAACTTTCTTGGTATACAATGGGAAATCCGCGTTTTGAATCCAACTGAAATAACCAGGTTCTGTTTCCAAGATTTTACCTACTTTCACTCCTTTATGTTTTCCAAAGGTAAAAATCTCTTCATCATCCTTATCAAAAGCTATCATTCCTGCAAAATCAGCAATTTTCTTTCTTGTTGTAAACTCTGATAATAGTTTCATATCATTTTCTAGTTCTGGATAACGGTCCAATTGTGCTTTTAATATTTCATAAGTAGCCATGGTATCCGCTTCCGCAGAATGTGCATTTTCAAGTGTTTTCCCGCAATAAAACTTGTGAGCCGCACTTAGAGTCCGTTCTTCCATTTTATGAAAAACCGTTTGTACATCAACCGAAACCCTATTTTTCATGTCAAAGTCTACTCCAGCGCGTAGCATTTCCTCTGCTAACAACGGTATATCAAATCGATCGGAGTTAAATCCAGCTAAATCACTGTCTTTGATCATATTGTATACTTGCGCAGCCAATTCTTTGAATGTAGGTTCATTTGCTACTTTTTCATCTGTGATCCCATGAACAGCAGTAGTTTGCGGTGGAATTGGGATTGTTGGATTGACCAACCAAGTTTTACTTTCTTTATTTCCGTTCGGGAAAACTTTTAAAACCGAGATTTCTACAATTCTATCTTTTCCGATATCGATTCCTGTGGTTTCTAGATCGAAAAAGCAAATTGGTTTATTGAGTTTGAGTTCCATTTTTAATTTTTGTGTGATTACAAATATAGAAATTTGGGTTTAATTTCATTTAAAGTTCAAGGTTTAAAGTACCATAAAACCTCAAAAAAAGAAAACCCGATTGATTTTTAAAAATCAATCGGGTTTTTATTGTAATTATTAACTTTTAAACATCTCTGTTTACATCAAATGCTTCTAAGTATTCAGCGACTCTTTTTACAAAACTACCACCTAAAGCTCCATCTACCACTCTATGATCATAGCTGTGCGATAAGAACATTTTTTGACGAATTCCGATAAAATCTCCTTCAGGGGTTTCAATTACTGCGGGCATTTTGCGGATTGCTCCAAGAGCTAAAATCCCAACTTGCGGCTGGTTCAAAATTGGCGTGCCAAAAACACTTCCAAAAGTTCCCACATTGGTAACCGTATAAGTTCCACCTTGTGTGTCGTCCGGTTTTAATTTTCCAGCTTTTGCGCGGCCTCCTAAATCGTTTACCGCTTTGGCCATTCCAACCAAATTTAGCTGATCTGCATTTTTAATAACAGGAACAATTAAGTTTCCGTTTGGTAACGAAGCCGCCATCCCAAGATTGATATTTTTCTTTTTGATGATATAATCTCCATCTACAGAAATATTCATTCCAGGGAAATCTTTCAACGCTTTAGCAACTGCTTCCATGAAAATAGGTGTGTAGGTCAACTTCTCTCCTTCTCTTTTTTCGAAAGCATTCTTATTTTTCTCTCTCCATTTCACAATATTAGTCACATCTACTTCAATGAAAGATTGTACGTGAGCCGAAGTTTGTACTGAAGCGACCATATAACCCGCAATTAACTTGCGCATTCTGTCCATTTCTATGATTTCATCACCACCACTTATAGAAACCGGAGCTGCTTTTTGAGCTACTGGCGCGGCAATTGGTTTTTGTACTGCTGCAACAGCAGCCGAAACTACAGGTTGGCTTGTTCTATTTTTTACGTACTCTAAAATATCATTTTTAGTCACTCTTCCCTCTTTTCCTGTTCCAGAAATTGCTGCTAATTCTGCAACAGAAACCCCCTCTTCTTTAGCAATATTTTTTACCAAAGGTGATAAGAATTGCTCTGAAGTAGACAAATCTACAGATCCAGAAATATTGGGAGTAACGTTATCTTTAACGGCATCCATGGTTTTTTCAATAGCAGCTACTTCAACTGGAGCAGCTACCTCTTGAGCCGGTTGTACAACCGCATCACCATCTGTTTCAATTATAGCGATCGTTTGCCCTACCTGAACTAAATCATCTTTTCCAAACAATTGTTCGACCAAAATTCCAGAAACTTCACTTGGAACTTCACTGTCTACTTTATCCGTAGCAATTTCAAGCACCGCCTCATCGGCTTCAATTTTGTCTCCAACTTCTTTTAACCAATTTGTAATGGTCGCTTCTGCAACGCTTTCTCCCATTTTTGGAAGTTTCAATTCAAATCTTGCCATATTGTTTGCCTAAAAGGTTTTTTGGTTTTGATGATGCAAAAATAATAAATTTAACACTAATTTCACGAATTAACGCAAATTAAAAAGAAATTGAAATTTAGTTTTTAAAATCTGATATTAAAATCACTTCTCC
>JAYTBZ010000023.1:0-2247 GCA_043736705.1 Flavobacterium sp.
GACTCGTCGTGACGCATTTCTTCGCTCATCGCTTCACAAATGGCCTCTCTAAATTGTATCGTTCTCATATTTTATGTTGTATGTGTCTAATTTTCGAACAGCAAAAATAAATATTTTAAATCACTTAAAAGCATAAATTTCGCTAAATTAATTCAGGATTTCAAGCGCTATTTTAAGGAGCTATTTCCGGCTCTTCGCTGTATCTTCCTGTGGCTAAAGGAGCCACAAGAAGGATGCCGCTTCTATCCGGGCTACGAAAACGAAATAGTTAATAAAAATATTATGCACGCATAGTATATTATTCAAATTAATATTTTAAATTTGTAAAAGAAATTAAGATTAATAAAAAATATAGGTATGAAAATATTAGTTTGCATCAGTCACGTTCCTGATACTACATCAAAAATTAACTTTGTTAACGGTGATTCTGAATTTGACACAAACGGTGTTCAATATGTAATTAACCCAAACGATGAATTTGGATTAACACGTGCTATTTGGTTTCAAGAACAACAAGGCGCAACGGTAACCGTTGTAAATGTTGGAGGACCAGATACAGAGCCTACTTTAAGAAAAGCATTAGCCATTGGTGCCAACGAAGCCATTCGAATAAATGCAACTCCTACTGACGGATTTTTCGTTGCCAAACAATTAGCAGAGGTAATCAAAAACGGAGGATACGATGTTGTTATCGCCGGAAAAGAATCATTAGACTATAACGGAGGAATGGTTCCAGGAATGATGGCTGGAATTTTAGGATACAATTTTCTAAATTCTTGTACAAGCCTAACTGTTGATGGAACTAGCGTAACAGCAGTTCGCGAAATCGATGGAGGAAAAGAAACAGTAACTACAAATTTGCCCCTAATCATTGGCGGACAAAAAGGATTGGTTGAGGAAAAAGACTTGCGTATTCCAAACATGAGAGGAATCATGACTGCAAGAACAAAAGCCTTAACGATCCTCGAGCCAGTAGCTGCAAATGTTAACACCAAAGCAGTGAAGTTTGAAAAACCAGCAGCTAAATCAGCGGTTAAATTAATTTCAGCTGATAATTTAGATGAATTAATTAATTTACTACACAACGAAGCAAAAGTAATCTAACTGTCGAAGGTCAAAAGTCAAAAGGATAGAATTTTACATTAATTTCACTTTAAGACTTTAGACTTTTAAACTCTAAGACTAAAACAAAAAAACATGTCAATATTAATATACGCGGAATACGCAGAAGGAAAATTCAAAAAAGTAGCATTCGAACTTGCTTCGTATGCAAAAAAAGTGGCTGAAACTTTAGGCACAACAGTTACTGCTGTAACGGTAAATGCTGGAGATGTTTCAGAGTTATCTAAATACGGTGTAGACAAGGTATTAAAAGTAAACAATGATAAACTATCTGGATTTACTGCAAAAGCATATGCTGATGTCATCAAACAAGCTGCTGAAAAAGAAAACGTAAAATTAGTTTTGCTATCCTCTACAACAGACAGTATTTATCTTTCATCTCTAGTAGCAGTAGCTCTAGAAGCTGGTTATGCATCAAATGTGGTTGGACTACCGATCTCGACAACTCCTTTTCAAGTGAAAAGAACGGCGTTCTCGAACAAGGCATTCAACATTACAGAAATTGAAACTGAAGTTAAAGTACTTGGACTTGCCAAAAACTCATATGGGATTTTCGAAACTCCTTCGACACTTATTGAAGAGGATTTTAACCCTACCATTGGTGACAATGATTTTGGTGTAAAAGTAGAATCAGTAGAAAAAGCATCTGGAAAAGTTTCTATTGCTGATGCTGATATTGTTGTTTCAGCAGGTCGTGGTTTAAAAGGTCCTGAAAACTGGGGAATGGTAGAAGAATTAGCTACAGTTCTTGGAGCTGCAACCGCTTGTTCAAAACCAGTTTCAGATTTAGGATGGAGACCTCACGGAGAACACGTAGGACAGACTGGAAAACCCGTAGCTACAAACTTGTATATCGCCATTGGAATTTCGGGAGCGATACAACACATAGCAGGAATCAACTCCTCAAAAGTTAAAGTGGTTATCAATAGTGATGCAGATGCGCCTTTCTTTAAAGTAGCTGATTATGGTATTGTAGGTGATGCCTTTGAAATAGTACCTCAATTGATAGAAAAATTCAAAGCATTCAAAGCTCAGAATTAGAATTCTAAAACATTCACATTACAATTATTGCTGTCCAAAAATAAAAGTTATTCGTACCTTTGCTTTTGGACAGCTTTTTTTATG
>JAYTBZ010000024.1:0-2247 GCA_043736705.1 Flavobacterium sp.
TTTCAGGTTAAACGTATTGGCTCCCATCGATGCAAAATCAGAGGATATTGTGTTCTCAAGCGCCGAAACAACCGTAAGAATGCTCACCAAAGCGGTGATACCAATAGCAATAATCAGCACAGTAAGAACTGTTCTCAACAATTGTGTTCGGATGGAACCGAGTGCAATTCGAATATTTTCTTTGAATAATTTTAACATCATAGCAGTTTGACTCGAAAATACAATTTTTGTTACAAATTTTCTTTAGCTAAAAACTAATTTATTGTAATCCTGCTTATTTGAAGCTTTTTCCCGCTTTTCGTTACAATCCATCAGCAAAAATAATCTTTTTTCAATTGCCGCAAAGGAGCTTCCTGCGGTCGCTCTTTCCAGCAATAAAACAGTATTATTTTTCGCTTTTGTATTTTCACTACAATCTGGGCTATGCGTTCAGCAATAAAATGATGAAATTTCTAAAGAGAATAATTTTAAAAATAAGATATTTGCATCAACAATTTAAGAATTTAGATTTTTGAAATCTAATATCAGAAACCATATAGCAACAATGGCATCAAAACCGAGTATTCCAAAAGGGACTAGAGATTTTTCACCAACTGAGGTGGCAAAACGAAACTATATTATCCAAATCATAAAAGGTAATTTCGAGAAATTTGGTTTTCAACCGATAGAAACCCCTTCATTCGAAAACTCTGATACGCTTATGGGTAAATACGGTGAGGAAGGCGATCGTTTGATTTTTAAAATATTAAATTCCGGAGACTATTTGGCGAAAGCCAATACAACTCATTTAGAGAATAAAGACAGCACAAAACTAACGACGAGTATTTCTGAAAAAGCATTGCGTTACGATTTAACCGTTCCCTTTGCTCGCTATGTAGTACAGCATCAAAATGACATTGAATTTCCATTCAAGCGGTACCAAATTCAACCAGTTTGGAGAGCTGATCGCCCGCAAAAAGGACGTTTCAGAGAGTTTTTTCAATGTGATGCAGATGTAGTGGGATCTAAATCCTTGTGGCAAGAAGTTGAATTGGTACAATTGTATGACACTGTTTTTACTGCGCTTGGTTTAGAAGGTGTAATGGTCAAAATTAATAATAGAAAAATATTATCGGGAATTGCAGAGGTCATTGGCGCATCTGATAAATTAATAGATTTCACCGTTGCATTAGATAAACTCGATAAGATAGGCGAGGACGGCGTGAAAAAGGAAATGATAGAAAAAGGAATTTCGGAAGAAGCGATTCTGAAAGTACAACCCTTGTTCAATTTTACAGGAACGATTTCTGAGAAATTAAACCAACTTTCGGTTTTGTTAGCAGAATCTATTGAGGGAATGAAAGGGGTAGAAGAACTGCGTTTTATATTTGACAATGTTGCAGAACTTGGATTGTCGACCGCAATTTTAGATTTGGATGTAACCTTAGCCAGAGGATTAAATTATTATACTGGTGCTATTTTTGAGGTGGCTCCTCCAAAATCAGTAGCTATGGGATCCATTGGCGGTGGCGGTAGATATGATGATTTGACTGGAATTTTCGGATTGAAAAATATGAGTGGCGTTGGAATTTCTTTTGGTTTAGACCGCATTTATTTGGTAGTCGAAGAATTAAACTTATTTCCTAATACTGTAACCGCTACTTCTAAAGCGTTGTTTATTAATTATGGCGATACCGAAGCATTTTATGCGATGAAAGCGATAAAAGAATTAAGAAATGCTGGGGTAAAAGTCGAATTGTATCCCGATGCTGCAAAAGTGGCAAAACAATTCCAGCATGCAGATAAAAGAGGTATTCCGTTTGCGATAGTGCTAGGAGAACAAGAGATTGCTGGCAACACATTTTCGCTCAAGAATTTAGAGAGTGGCGAACAAGTTTCACTAGATTTTGAGGGCCTCAAAAAAGCGTTATTATAATTCTGTTTTAAAACCATTAAAAAAGCTTCGTCTACTAAACGAAGCTTTTTTAATATAAAACAATGGTGAATTAATAATATGAAGGAATTTCAATTTTAGTAATCAATTCTTTTAGCGTTGATTACTAAATCAAATTTATTGAAAGTATAGCCAGATAATCTTAAAATTATATTAAAATTTTAAAGGATAAATTTTATTAAAAACCGTTTGAAATTATGCTGAAATTGTGAATACAATAAAAAGATGACAATTTGACATTTTAAAAGAATTGGCAGTACTTTTGTAATCAAAAAAGAAGAAAATGAAGTTTAAGAATATTTTTAAAAATACAA
>JAYTBZ010000025.1:0-11056 GCA_043736705.1 Flavobacterium sp.
CAAGTAACGCCATTTCGCTTCTTTCAGCAACTGGTTTCGATTTCTCTTCGTCCAATAATCGTGTTTCCAAGAATTTCAAATCTTCCGGACATTTGTCCATCGTATACTTAATCACGTACTGAATAAAATCTTCAGCCAAGTCCATGTTGTCATTCAAATCATTGAAAGCCACTTCAGGCTCAATCATCCAAAATTCCGCAAGGTGACGCGAAGTATTCGAGTTTTCGGCTCTAAATGTTGGTCCAAAAGTATAAATCTGTCCCAAAGCCATCGCAAAAGTTTCTCCTTCTAATTGTCCAGAAACGGTAAGGTTCGTTTCTTTCCCAAAGAAATCTTCTTTATAATTTACTTTTCCGTCTTCGGTTCTTGGTGTTCCGTCAAATGGCAAAGCCGTAACTTTAAACATTTCACCAGCGCCCTCTGCGTCTGATCCCGTGATAATTGGGGTGTTCACATATACAAAACCTTTCTCCTGAAAATAACTGTGAACCGCATACGATAATACCGAGCGTACTCTCATAATCGCTCCAAACATATTAGTACGAACTCTTAAATGTGCATTTTCACGCAAGAAATCTAAGCTCGGTTTGTTTTTTGGTTGTATCGGGAATTTCTCCGCATCAGAATCTCCTAGGATTTCCAATTTAGCGACCTGAATTTCAAATTTCTGTCCAGCACCTTTACTTTCTACTAACGTTCCGGTAACGGATATCGCTGCTCCAGTAGTAATCCTCTTCAATGTTTCGTCTGGCGTGTTCTCAAAATCGACAACACATTGAATATTATCAATGGTCGAGCCATCGTTTAAGGCAATAAATTGATTGTTTCTAAAAGTTCTCACCCATCCTTTTGCATTTACTTCATGAAGCGTTTTTGTGCTGTTTAGTAAGTCTTTAACTTTTGTATGTCTCATTTTATGAATATAGTTGATATTAAAAATTGTCTCGTAACCGAGCTGCAAATATAAATGATTTGTTTGTAATTGTCACGGTGAGAAATGAAGCATTCCAACGCTGTTTTTGTTTTTTGGAGCTCTTTCCCGCTATCCATTACAATCTTATTGTTTTTTGAAACAAAAACAATAAGGATTTTCTTTTCTATCAGGGCTAGGGAATAATGGCTAAAAGAATATTTTATTCTTATTTTGTCATTCTGAGGAACAAAGAATCTCTGTTTAATGTGCAATTTGTGAGGATTCTTCCTTTGTCAGAATGATAAATTATGATTGAAAAATTACGGTTGAAATTTTATCTGCAGCCACTTTGAAAATCAAAATTTGACAAACCGACTAACACTTTGTATTTTTGCTCCATGAACGACAATTTTTTAACAGAGTATTTTGGTATTGGCATTCAAAACGGGAAAACACCGGAGAACTTGGGTGTTTTATGGCGTACCGCACAAAACCTGGGTGCGAGTTATATTTTTACTATTGGTAATCGATATGCAAAACAAGCTTGCGACACACACAATGCGGTAAAATCAATCCCTTATTTTCATTACGAAAATTTTGAGGATTTTTACAACAACTTACCCAAAGGCGCTCGCTTGGTAGGCGTTGAACTGGATGAAAACGCTGTTGATCTCGAGACGTTTGAACATCCAAGACGTTGTGTTTATTTATTAGGTGCCGAGGATAATGGGCTATCGAAAGCAGCTATCGCAAAATGCCATCATTTGGTTAAATTCAAATCTGAGAAAAGTTTAAATGTATCTGTTGCAGGCAGTATTGTACTCTATGATAGAGGCCTTGCGAAACCAAGATCGTAATAATAGCAGTGAGTACTACTTTTGGTTTTGCATTTTAATGGCGTGATCCCGTTTTATAGTTTTGTGGCAATCGCCTTGTCGTTTCTGGACCATTCACTCCAAGAGCCAACGTAAAGTTTTGGCATTCCTAGCCCTGCATAATCGATGGCTAAAAGAGTTTGGCTTGCGGTAACGCCAGAGCCACAATGAATAATGATGTTCTCTATTTTTATTGCTCCAAAAATTTCTTGATATTTTTGTTCTAGTTCTGTTGCAGATAAAAACTGACCGTTTTGATTTAAGTTGGTAGTAAAAGGAATATTGATTGCCCCAGGAATATGACCTGCGACTAAATCGATAGGTTCACTCTCACCGCGATACCGACTGTTTTCTCGTACGTCAATAACCAAATAATTCTCTTTTTGAGAATTGTTTTCTACTTCAGTAATCGTTGCAGTGGGTAGTTTCCAATTATCGAATGTGTAGTTTGGGACAAGCTTTGGCGTTTCGGTTTTATCATTTGTTGGAAAACCCATATTTTCGGCTTGTTGTAATCCTCCATTTAAAACTTGAACTTTTTCATGACCAATTGCTCGCAACATCCACCAAAATCGAGCTGCAGCATTGGCTCCGTTTTTATCATCATAAATGACAACGTGACTACTATTTGTTATTCCGAGCTTTGTCAACATCGCCGCAAATTTTTCAATTTGTGGTAAAGGATGTCTTCCTCCATTTGCGAGATTTTCTTTAATATCAGCCAAATCAGTATTTAAATCGACGAACAATGCTTGGTCTAAATGTTTTGCCTTGTGTGTTATTCTAGCATCTTTTCCGTTGCTGGCATCAACAAGAACTACTGGATCGTTTTTGTACAATTCCAATAACTCAGCAGCTTCAATAAGTGGTGAAAGGCGTTTGGTCATATTTTTTATTTCGCTGTAGATAATAATTTTATTGCGATTTTTTTTTTAGATCATTTCCTTATTTCGCCCATTTCTCATTGTAAAATACAGTCCAATTAGTATAAAAGGAATACTTAAGATTTGTCCCATATTCAACTTCATGCCTTCTTCAAATGCTACTTGATCGATTTTTACAAACTCTATTAAGATTCGCATGGTGAAAATTAGCGTAATTGCTAGACCAAAGTAAAAACCATTTCCTATTGTTATGTTTTTAGTTTTGTAGATAATAAAGAGTACTAGAAAAATAATAAAGTAAGCAGTAGCTTCATACAATTGAGCGGGATGCCTTGGAATATTGTCAACACGTTTAAAAATAAAAGCCCAAGGCATTGTTGTGGGATTCCCAATCATTTCTGAGTTCATTAAGTTGGCAAGCCTTATAAACGCCGCTCCAAGTGGAGCCACAATTGCAATTAAATCTAGGATTTTGAGGTACTTGATTTTATATTTTTTTGAATATAAATAAAGAGAAATAATTAAACCTACTGTTCCTCCGTGACTGGCTAATCCCGAGAAACCTATAAATTTATAGGTCCCAGTGATCGTTTTTTTTATGGGTAAAATAATTTCGATTAGATTTTTAGAATAATAATCAAAGTCATAGAAAAAGCAATGCCCCAGTCGGGCTCCAACAAAAATTCCTATGATGCCATAAAGAAATAATGCTTCATGTGCGCTATCATTTAAATTTTCTTTCTTGTAGATTTTTTTAAGTATTGACATAGACAACAGCAAACCCGCAGCAAATAATAGTCCGTAATATTTTATAGGGAATCCGCCAATATTGATTATCTCCGAGTTTACATCCCAATTTATATATAATCCAATCATAATTCTTTTCTTAATGTTTTAGTATTAATTTATAGTCGTGCTGTGTAAGTTTTAGTGGCACACTATAGAACAATTGCAATCCTAATATAATACTTTTTTTAGTGCAACGAGTTGTTCTACTATTTTTGAGGTTTTTAAATCGTTTAGTTTAAAAAATTTCTCTAAATCAAACAGTTTCCTAGCCCGGATAGCAGTGAAAATCCTTCCTGTTTTTTTTAAACAGGAAGATTGCAACGCATAGCCGGAAAGAGCTCCTGATATTATTTTCTGAGTTCTAAATCATCAATGGCTGCATCGCTTGGCTCAATAATGTCTATTTTAGGTTCGATGAAATCTTGCTCGTTGGCCAATGTTTTATTTAAGGTGAGTACCAAAGCTGGCAGCAACATTAAATTTGATAACATTCCGAATAATAAGGTCAAAGAAATTA
The DNA here is from genome assembly GCA_043736705.1 of Flavobacterium sp. Classification (GTDB taxonomy): domain Bacteria; phylum Bacteroidota; class Bacteroidia; order Flavobacteriales; family Flavobacteriaceae; genus Flavobacterium. The sequence continues at coordinate 3,979 of JAYTBZ010000025.1, forward strand.
ATCCACCCAATGCAATTGTTCCTCCAAAACTAGACAGCATAAAGACAGAGAACCCAAAGAACAACACGATAGAAGTATAGAACATGCTTAAGCCGGCATCTGTAAATGTTGCATAAACAGATTTGCGTATTTTCCAGTTGTTTTTCTTTAATTCTTCTCGGTATTGCGACAGGAAGCGCACGGTGTCATCTACAGAGAGTCCAAATGCAATTCCGAAAACCAAGATCGTAGACGGTTTCAAGGGAATATCTAGAAAGCCCATGATTCCGGCGGTTAACATTAACGGTAATAGATTAGGAATGATAGAAACCAATACCATTTTGAACGAACGAAACATAAATGCTATTAAAAGTGCGGTCAGTAAAAAGGCAAAAGCTAGTGACGAAAGTAAATTGTTGAGCAAGTATCCTGTTCCTTTCTGGAAAACGAGTGCTTTGCCCGTAATGGTTACTTTGTACTGGTTTTCTGGGAAAATTTTAGTAGCTTTTTTTCTGATTTCAGCTTCAATTTTGGCAATTTTATCACCGCTTTCATCACGCATAAAAGTTGTGATTCGGGCAAATTGTCCTGTAGAATCCACATAGCTTTTCATTACGTTGTCCTTTGAGTTTTTAGCCGCATTTTTTGCGTAGGACAAGATAAAGGACTGCTCCTGCGAAGTGGGTAAATCGTAGTATTCTGGTTTTCCGTTGTAATATGCTTGCTTGGAGTACTTAACTAGATTTACAATAGAAATAGGTTTAGAAAGTTCTGGAATTTCATCGATAGTTTGCTCGAGTTCGTCCATTCTTCGTAGCGTGGCTAATTTCATGACTCCTTTTTTGCGCTTGGTGTCAATCATTATCTCTAATGGCATAACGCCATCAAATTCCTTTTCGAAGAAAACTATGTCTTCAAAAAAGGCTTCTTTTTTTGGCATGTCTTCTATCAAACTACCAGAAATACGCATTTCATAAATCCCGATGATACTAATGACTAGCAGTACAATGGACACTACATAAATGGTAAAGCGATTGTATTTTACGTTTCTCAGAATCCATCCCATAAAAGCCTTTACATAATCGCGATCCAAGTGTTCGATATGGCGTTCTTTTGGTGCGGGAATGTAACTATGAAAAATAGGAATCACAATAATGCACAAAAAGAAAAGTGCCATGATATTGATGGATGTAACCACTCCAAATTCTAATAATAATTGATTGTTTGAAGCCACAAAAGTAGCAAAACCAATAGCTGTCGTTAGATTGGTCATTAAGGTTGCCATTCCCACTTTAGTAGTAACGCGCTGCAAAGCTTTGGCTTTATTGTGGTGAATTTTATATTCCTGATGGTATTTATTGGTCAAGAAAATACAATTTGGAATTCCAATAACAATGATTAAAGAAGGTACTAAAGCGGTTAAAACGGTGATTTCATAATTGAGTAATCCTAAAAATCCAAAGGACCACATGACACCAATAATGACAATAATCAATGAAATTAAAGTAGCTCTAAAACTTCTAAAAAAGAAAAAGAAAAGCAAGGAGGTGACTAAAAGTGACGCGCCAATAAAGATGCTAATTTCGTCTGTGATGGTTTTTGCATTTAGCGTTCGAATGTAAGGCATTCCGGAAACACGTAGGTCGATTCCGGTTTCTTTTTCGAATGTTTCAACCGCTGGAACGAGTTTGTCTAAAATGAAATCCTTACGTGCGGCTGTATTGACAATTTCCTTGTCCATGTACACCGCAGATCGAATACTTCCCGATTTTTTATTAAAAAGCAATCCTTCGTAAAAAGGCAAGTCATTAAAAAGTTCTTTTCGTATTTTTTGTAGATAGGCCGCATTTAAAGTTTTGCTTTGGTCCACGAACGGAACCAATTCAAAGGTTTCAAGCGAGTCGTTTTTTTGTAATTTATTTAAATCATTAAGCGACACAATTAGATCAACAGCAGGGTCTGCTTTGATGGAGTTCATTAGCTTGCTCCAGGAGGCGTAGGCTTTTGGAGTAAAAATGGCGTTGTCTTTTACACCAATAATAACTAAATTTCCCTCTTCACCAAATTTATTCAAAAAGGCATTGTACTCAACATTTACGCTATTATCATCGGGTAATAAATTAGCTTCTGTAAAAGTAAAATGGATATTTTTCCATTGTAAGGCTAAAAGAGCTGTTATCGCAATAATTATGGACAACATTAAAATCCTATTTCTAAGGACAACACGGGCTATTAACTCCCAAAATCCTAAACTAAACCACTTGATCATATTTCCTATTTATCGGTGGTAAAGGTAGTTAAAACCGCTATAAATCATCGATTTTAAGTTTAAGTTTTTGTTGTGTAAGGATGGTATTTGCTGGCGTTTTTTATTTTACAATTAAATAATTTTGTGGTATATAAATTATACATTTGGATTCTGCATCTTTGTTAGATTACAAAAGGGATTGAATAGACTACAATAAATATGAAAAATTATAAAAATACAGTATTTTACTTACTTATTACAGGTGGTTTTACTGCACTAATGTACTGGATTATCACAAAGGGAAAAAAGCTTGAGGCGAGCGAAGTGATAGTAACTCCTGAAAGTGGGAAAGGGTCTTGGGGCGATTTTATAACCTCCATGCAACACAATTTTCAAGATCCGTTAGCCATACTTCTTGCACAAATAATCACTATTATTCTTGTTGCTCGGGTTTTTGGTTGGATTTTCAAAAAAATTGGTCAGCCTTCAGTAATTGGTGAGATAATCGCTGGAATTGTACTCGGGCCTTCCTTATTAGGTCTCTATTTTCCAGAATTTTCGGGAGCTCTGTTTCCTGCGGCATCCTTGGGGAATTTGAAATTTTTGAGTCAGATCGGGTTAATCCTTTTTATGTTTGTTATAGGAATGGAACTCGATTTAAAAGTTTTAAAAAATAAAGCTAATGAAGCCGTAGTGATTAGTCATGCGAGTATAGTCATTCCTTTTGCACTAGGAATAGGATTGGCGTATTATGTGTACAATCAGTTTGCACCAGAGGGAGTTAAGTTCTTGTCTTTCAGTTTGTTCATGGGAATTGCTTTGAGTATAACTGCTTTTCCAGTTTTGGCAAGAATTGTGCAGGAACGCGGCATTCATAAAACTAAATTAGGAGCAATAGTAATTACTTGTGCTGCGGCAGATGATATTACTGCTTGGTGTATTCTGGCAGTTGTAATCGCCATTGTAAAAGCGGGGACATTCGTGAGCTCGTTGTATATAATCATGCTTGCTATCCTGTACGTTGCAGCGATGATTTACATTGTAAAACCATTTTTGAAAAGAATTGGAGATTTATATGGATCAAAAGATAGCATTGTAAAACCAGTTGTGGCCATCTTTTTTTTGGTACTCATTATCTCTTCCTATGCTACAGAGGTGATTGGAATTCACGCCTTGTTTGGAGCTTTTATGGCCGGAGCAATTATGCCCGATGTTCCAAAATTCAGAACCATATTCATAGAAAAAGTAGAGGATGTGGCATTGATACTTTTACTGCCTCTATTTTTTGTATTTACTGGTTTAAAAACAGAAATTGGTCTTATTAACGATCCGTATTTATGGCAAGTTACAGGTTTTATTATCTTAGTTGCTGTAGTGGGAAAATTTTTAGGAAGTGCTCTGGCCGCAAGATTTGTTGGCCAAACCTGGCGCGATAGTTTAACTATTGGTGCTTTAATGAATACTAGAGGTTTAATGGAATTAATCGTCTTGAACATTGGTTTAGAACTCAAAGTATTGACTCCCGAGGTATTTACAATGATGGTCATTATGGCGTTGGTAACTACTTTTATGACTGGTCCTGCTTTAGATTTGATTAATTATATTTTCAAAACAAAAGATGGTATTGAAATTCTGGAACCATCAAATGCAAACAAATACCGTATTCTAATTTCATTTGGGAATAACGAAAAAGGAAAATCTCTGCTGCGATTGGCTCATAGTTTTATTAAAAAGCAGAAAAACACCTCAAGTATTACGGTGATGCATTTGTCCTTGAGTGATGAGGTGCATACTTTTAATTTGGAAGACAAAGAAAAAAATAGTTTTTATCCTATTGTCGAAGAATCACAGTTGCTAAAGCAAGACATTACGACTATTTTTAAAGCCACAATGGATATTGAAACTGAAATTGCAGATGTAGCCAATCAAGGCGATTATGATTTGTTACTGGTAGGTTTAGGAAAATCAATTTTTGAAGGTACCATTCTAGGGAAAGTAATTGGTTTTACAACCCGAATCATTAATCCAGATCGTTTAATCGATAAGTTTACGGGTAAAGAGGGCTTGTTTGAGAACTCTCCGTTTGATGAAAGAACTAGGCAAATTATTTCTAAAACCAAAATGCCAATTGGTATTTTGATTGACAAAGATTTGCAGCAAGTTAAGCATGTTTTTATACCAATTTTTAGTCCTGAAGACTCTTTTGTAATTGATTATATCCAAAAATTAGTCTACAACAATAATTCTAAAATTGTTATTTTGGATGTCAATGGTCATATCGATACCAATTTTGTAATGAAAAGTGCGATTGATTCTTTGGAGCAAAAATACCCGAACAATATCAGTTTAATCACCGATAAAATTATCAAAAAAGAATTTCTAGCCCAACAAGATTTAATGCTTATCAGTCTCGAAAGTTGGAAAGCATTAGTAGATTCTAGAAGTATTTGGCTGAGCGGTGTTCCATCCGTATTAATATTAAAACAGTAGTATGAACTGGATTTTGTTGATTATTGGTGGTCTTTTTGAAATAGGTTTTGCTACTTGTTTAGGCAAAGCCAAAGAGAGTACGGGTATGACCGCAACTTTGTGGTTAGCAGGATTTTTAGCTTGCTTGACGATTAGTATGCTTTTGCTGTACAAAGCGACACAAACCTTGCCCATAGGGACCGCTTATGCAGTTTGGACAGGAATTGGCGCAGTGGGAACTGTGCTAGTTGGAATTTTTGTATTCAAAGAACCAGCAGATTTTTGGAGACTGTTTTTTATCACCACATTAATCAGTTCTATTATTGGGTTGAAATTCGTTTCGAGTCATTAAAGAAGTTTGATAATGTTTATAATTTTTTTTTTGAGTTGTAGGTGCATTTAAACTGAAATTAAAATATTGAAATTCCTTCGTTAAATGACCTTTGCTTTGTCGCTAATAAAGTCTTCAAAACGGTTTAATTAGACTGGGGAAGTACAACTTAACAACTAATAAATAGCTAAAAAATATATAATTATGATTTTAACAACAACAAATTCAGTAGAAGATTATAGCATACTGGAGTACAACGGAATAGTTTCTGGAACTGCTGTAAATATGCAAAAAATGGGATTGACATTTAATATGCAAAAATACTACGCAGGAATTAGTGAAAGTATCTCAGAAATTAAAGAGCAGGCTTTTACTAATTTAAAAGAAAACGCAACAAAGTTGAATGCAAACGCTGTTGTAGGAATCCAAGTTGATGTAGAACTTAAAAGTAGTGAAGGATTAATTGCAGTAATGATTACTGGAACTGCAGTTAGCATTGTAAAACGGTAATTAAATGCAAATTGTATTTTTTACGAGAGTTGCTGGTTTCAGTTTTATTTTATTAATCAGAGATTAGTCATTATAATACTAGTTTTTAATTCTTGTTTAATTACATGCAGCCATAAAAAATCCGTCCAATTATACTAACGGGACGGATTTCAATAAGCGTTGAAGTAGTTTTACACTTTCATAATTTCAGCTTCTTTCACCACTAAAAGTTCATCTATTTTACGGATGAAAGCGTTGGTTAAGTTTTGCACTTCATCCTCGGCAGTTTTGCAAATATCCTCGGATGTTCCGTCTTTTTCAAGTTTTTTAATTTCTGTATTGGCATCTTTTCTGGCATTTCTAATTCCAACTTTAGCATCTTCAGCTTCTACTTTGGCTTGTTTGGCAAGGTCGCGACGACGTTCTTCTGTCAAAGCAGGAACACTAATGATAATTACATCGCCGTTATTCATTGGATTAAAACCAATGTTGGCGACCATAATTGCTTTTTCAATTACTTGAAGCATGTTTTTCTCAAAAGGCTGTAACGTTATTGTTCTCGCATCGGGAACACTTATTTTTGATACTTGCGAAAGTGGTGTTGCAGATCCGTAGTAATCTACAAAAACGCTTCCAAGCATGGCAGGTGAGGCTTTGCCGGCACGAATATTTAAAAATTCTTTTTCTAAATGGGCAATAGAACCCGTCATGGATTCTTTAGTACTATCTAATATAAATTCAATTTCTTCAGTCATAATTTAGATCTTTAGATTAGTAGACTTGTTACACTGTCTGATTGTGTAACAAGTCTATTATATATTTACTACTGTTCCTATATTCTCTCCTTCGCAAATTTTCAATAAGTTTCCTATTTTATTCATATCAAAAACTACGATAGGTAATTTGTTTTCTTGGCTTAATGTAAACGCTGTGGTGTCCATTACATTTAAACCTTTTTTTAGTACATCTTCAAAAGAAATAAAATCAAATTTCACTGCCGATTCATTTTTTTCTGGATCACAATCATACACACCATCTACGCGTGTTCCTTTTAAAATAACATCCGCATTAATTTCTATTCCACGCAATACAGCGGCGGTATCTGTTGTAAAATAAGGATTTCCGGTTCCGGCACCAAAAATTACAATTCTACCCTTTTCAAGATGACGATCGGCTCTTCTCTTGATGTATGGTTCGGCTATAGATTCCATTTTCAAGGCCGTTTGCAAACGCGTTTTCATTCCTTTTTCTTCTAATGATCCCTGTAGTGCCATTCCATTGATAACGGTTGCTAACATTCCCATATAATCGCCCTGCACGCGATCCATTCCTGCACTAGCTCCGGCAACTCCTCTAAAAATATTTCCACCACCTATAACAATGGCTATTTCCACTCCTTTGTTATGAATTTGCTTTATTTCGTCAGCATATTCGGCAAGTCTTTTTGGATCGATTCCGTATTGCAAGTCGCCCATTAAAGCCTCTCCACTTAATTTTAGAAGAATTCTTTTGTATTTCATGTGTGTGTTGCGTTGATTCGTGCAAATATAGAATTTTCTTTT
>JAYTBZ010000026.1:0-2242 GCA_043736705.1 Flavobacterium sp.
ACAAACTGCTGAACAAACTCCGCAACCTACACAAGAAGAACGAACGATATTTTCTCCTTTTTGTGCATAACTGCGTACATCAATTCCCATTTCGCAGTAGGTAGAACAGTTACCGCACGAAATACACTGTCCGCCATTTGTTGTAATTCTAAATCTTGAGAACAATCGTTGTTGCAATCCTAAAATTGCCGCCATGGGGCAACCAAAACGACACCAAACACGGTTACCTAAAATTGGATAAAATCCAACTCCGATAACGCCACTAAATGCTGAACCAATTGCAAATCCATACCATTCTCTCAATGAATTACTGTCAAAAAATAGAATATTTTGATTACCAGAAAAATAATTAAGCAGCAAAGATATAATAATTATGACTACTAAAGAAACCATTGTGTAAATAGCATCTGTATCCATATCTTTTCTTTTAAAAACATACAAAAGCGATGTAAATACACTCAAAAACAATACAATTCCTAGTGTAAATTGATCTTTTGTTATGAAGCTCATTTCAGGATTATTGGATAAAAAAGTAAAAACTACTGCAATAGTGATAACAAAGGAAAATACTAATATTGTATGTATCATCCAGCGCTCTATTTTCCATGAGATCTGAGTTTTGCTTGACAAATGTCTAAAACTATCTCCCGCTGTTTCAGCAAGGCCTCCACAACCGCAAACCCAAGAGCAATACCAGCGCTTTCCATAAAAATAGGTAAGAATTGGAGAGATAATAAAAATCATGGCAATACCAAAAATCAGCATAAACATTCCTAAATTTCCTCCTTCAAGCATATTTTTTAAATGCCAATCATTAAAGAAATAATAATTAAGAGGCCACATGTTTTTCAAATCTTTTGCAAAATAAGCTTTCTCAGGATTTAATTTTTCTAAAATTTCAGGAATTAAAAATGCAAATCCCAATTGAAAAAACATGACTGAAATTGTACGTACTAATTGGTATTTATTGTGGCGATATTTTAGAATAAATTTATATCCCAAACCTAAAATTGCTACTGTATATAGTGTTCCATATACAAACCATTGACTGGCTGCTTTTCCATTTAATACAAAACTTAAAGGATCAAAAAAACCAACTATACCAGTATTTAATCCTCCGCTTTGATTGAGTCCCAAATATTGGGGAAACCAATATAAAGCAATGTAGAATGCCGTCAATATAATTCCAATCATCCAAGCCCAACTCCCTTTACTAGTAAGGCTTTGATGCCAAACACCGTTGTTTTTTATTCCTTCAGATTGGTTGAGATACGTTCTATTTGCATAAATAATAATTCCTGTTAATACCGCGAGAATTGATCCTGTAAGCCACATCTCTTTATTGGGAAATGATACGTTGAACAACGCGAGTGTCATAATAAATAAGCCAATTAATCCAAGTGTAATGCTCAATTTTTGAACAACATCCATTTGTATGTTTTCATGAGAAGCGATCGATATATTTTTACTTGATTGGCTCATATTATTGTACGGTAGCAAATTGATTATTAAATTGTTTTTGAATTTCGTTGTTGTGCGAAGTAAATAATTCAGGATCAAAATTAGCTTTTGATAAATTTCGAATAACATAATCTACTGATTCCTTATTATTTAAAACGGTGTCAAAAAATTCATGACGCATGCGTATTCCAAAGGTATTTATACCTAAAAAAATTCTACTTTCCTTATCAAATGAAATTCGGACTGCTTTTTTACCTGTAGCATGTTCCCAGTAAAAATGAAATTCGTTTTCTTTGGCAGTAGCCCATACCCATCCATACGTTTGATATTCAATATCTAAAAATTTTGCTGAATTGAACCAGTTCCCAGGCTTGTATGCTGTAGGGCTTCCCGTTAATGTTTGTGCTAACACTTCTCCCATCATGCGCCCAGTGTACCAAACAGCTTCAATAGGTCGTCTCAATCCTATTGCTTCACGTTGCTCAGCACAATCGCCAATCGCGTAAATATTTTGAACACTCGTTTCGAGAAATTGATTCACTTTGATTCCTTTTCCTAATTCGATTCCAGAATTTTTAAGGAAATCGATATTTGGCGAAACACCGGTTGTTAATCCTACCAATTCACAATTTATAGTTTCACCTTTATCCGTAATTACAGCTTTAACACGGCCGTTCTCATCAGAAATAATTTCAACTAAATTTGTTTCTAATTTTAAATCGATATGGTGTTCTGCTATATGGCGGTTGATCATTTGGCTTTCGCCGAAAGGCAAAACTCC
>JAYTBZ010000027.1:0-2236 GCA_043736705.1 Flavobacterium sp.
AATCTTTTGTTGTGACAGTAAATACGCCCAATTGAAACTTAAACTATTGTAGGATTTTGTTTTGCCGTTCATGAATTTTGTTTCGTTTGGATTGTTGTAGGGACGACCAGAAATGTAGGAGTTTGTAAACCCTATTTGCGATTTCCAGTCATTGATCCAGTATTTAGTAACGATAGACAAACTGTGATCTGCAACAAAACTTGGTGTGACTTGAGAACTAAAATTTTTATAGTCACGCTCGGTATCGATGTACGAATAAGAAACCCAATATTCTAAGTTTTTTATGGATTTTCCATCTCTCCAAAACAAATCCAAGCCTTTTGCATATCCAGAACCTGTATTGTCATAAACCGAATTAAATAGAGCCGTTTGAGTGTCGAATTTTATTAAATTACGATAGTCTTTAAAATAGGTTTCGGCACGAAATGTTTTTCCGTTTTTACTGTATTGAAAGTTCAAAATATAATGCGATGCTTTCTCACTCTCAAACTTATGATTGTTAGAATATTTGATGTATTCTGTATTTGGAGTTTGTGTAAAATCACCGTAAGCAAAGGAGAACTGACTATTTTTAGCCATTTTATATGCAAAAGAAATACGTGGAGAAATAGCAGTTTCGTTCAATAAATCATTATTCGAAGCCCGAACCCCAACTTTTGCCGCCCACTTTTTAGAGAATAATAGATCAGCTTCGGTATAAATAGCTGCAATATTTGAATTGTATCCATTGGTGAAAATAGAACCCGAATTTTCTTTAAAATCTTCATTGAATTTGGTTATAAAATAATCTGCTCCAAAGGAAACCTTCAATCGATCTGAAAAGCTTTTTCGTAATTTTAATTTTAAATGTGCCGCATTTTCATCGTTATTAACCGTATCTGCAGCTAAATCGACTTTGTTTGTGCTGTAGCCATAACTTAACCCAGAAGTAAGTTGCCAATTATTTCCAAAAACTCCCTTGTAAGATGAATTCAAATAGAAATTATTATTGTTTAAAGCGATCCTAATTTTATCAAGCGAATTAATGCTTTCCTGATTGATATCAAATTTTGAAGAATCAAAAGCAGCATATACCTTCAAAATTCCATTGTTGAAATTATACCTGTACACCGTTTCCCCAGACAATGATTGAAAAGGACTATTCCAATCTACGTTTTGAGGAATTGCCGCTTGATAAGGAGCTAGATTAATGTAATTCGCATTGACACTCAACGAACTTTTTTTCCATTTTTGAGTATTTCCAATACCCAATCCTACTGTCATTAAAGAGATTTCGGTTTTATTCTGATCTGGTTCATCTTGTGTATTCAAGAGCAAAACACTGGATAAGGCTTCACCATATTCTGCTGAGTAACCGCCAGTTGAAAATGATATTCCGCTGAATAAAAAGGGAGAAAATCGACCTCGAGTAGGCAAATTATTCGTGGTTGCTCCATACGGTTGCGCTACCCGAATGCCATCTACAAAGGTTTGTGTTTCATTGGCTTCGCCACCACGAACAAACAATCGGCCGTCCTCGCCCACGGTTTGTGTTCCCGGTAAGGTTTGCAGAGCCGCAATAATATTTCCTGCAGAACCAGCTGTAGTTACAATATCTAATGGTTTTAGTACCGAAACCCTTGATTTGTCGCCTGCTTCTAATGTTCCAGCTGTAATTACAACGGCATCAAGCGCGTTTACACTTTCCCGAAGTTTGATGGTTTTATTTTGAAAAGTAGCCACATCAATTACCGTTCTTGAAGTTTCATAAATCAAGAAACTCACCACCAAAGTTTGCTTGCCCGTGGTTGCAGTTGTAAAACTAAAATTACCCGTTTCAGTAGTTGAAGCACCATCATAGGTTCCTTCGATAAAAACATTTGCACCTGCAACGGGTTTTCCTTTCTCGTCTACTACTTTTCCTGATAGTGTAGCTTGAGAAAAAACAAACGTGGTACATAAAAAAATGGTAAGTGTAATAATGGTTTTCATGTGATTTGATTTTTTGATAAAGCAAATATAGAATAGCTGCCAACGATGAAAAACTATAATGTACCGAACTGTTGAAATTAATGGATGAATTGTAGCGCACCTATTTTTCTGGTATATTTACATCAAGTGTCAAAATACGGATCTAATTTGCATGAGGGATCGCAGTGGAAATCCTTTATTGTCTCGTTGTCAAAACGAGACAATAAAGATTGAAACGAAGGAGCCCGACCGAAGCTTTTGCGGAGGGCATGCCCAAAAAATAAAA
>JAYTBZ010000028.1:0-11005 GCA_043736705.1 Flavobacterium sp.
TGTACGCCGGAATCCGAATAACGTCATTGTCCTTTAAACCAACATTATCGGATTGGTCACCGTTAACCAAAAAACGATAAATATCAATATTTTTATATACCCTATTATCGCGCAACAACTCAATGTTCCTGTAACTGCCATTTTTACCGGGACCTCCTCCTAAAAACAAAGCATTATAAACAGTAGCTAAAGAAGATATTGAATAATTTCCGGGCTGTTTGCTGCCTATGATGGTTACCCGAATGGTTCTAATACGGCTCAAACTGATTTCAACTTGCGACTGTCCAGAACGAATCGTACTGTAAACACCAGCCATAGCATTGCGTATCTTTTGGGTCGCTGCTTCAATACTCATTCCCGAAACCGGAATTTGGCCTACATACTGAATGTTTACTTTGCCTTCGATGGTTACCGGAACTAAAGCATTAAATTCTTGCACACCATATAGACTAACTTGTAATTCATCTCCTGGTCCGAGGATATAATTCACTGGAGTGGCCAATTTTAAATTAGGCTCAAAATTCAATGTTGGATTATCAAAAAGTTCTGAACCAAAAATTAAGGCATTTAGTGTGTCTTTTACTTTTGTATTGACTATTTTATCTTGTTTTCTAGTTAATTCCTCCTCAGATGCGTTGCCACCTTTTGCTTTCTCTGCATTTGCGGTCTGTGCTCCCAATCTGGTTTTTAATTTCGCAAACTCTATTGCAGACATTCCCTTGGCCAAAGCCATAGGCTCTGCTTGTTCAATCGTCATATTATTGGTTTGCAATTGTGCTTTAATTTTTAAGATATCGCTATCTGTTAAATTATCCACTTTCAACGTACTCAAATCATTACTTTTTAGCAAGTCCTGCGCCAACAAAGTAGAAGACTGAAAAAACGCGATAAACAATAAAGTGACTGTAATTATTTTTTTCATATCTATTCTAAAATTTAAATTCTTTAAATCTACAAGCTGTTAGTCCTGTAGTAGAGCAACGTATATCTACTCTGTAATGAAAACAGCAACAATTCCCAATGGCTTCGCCAAGCCAAGTCTCATGGGTCTTATCAAATTTTTCTTTTCGACTGCAAATTTAGGTCAAAAGATTTGATCTAATATTTATTAAAATAAAAAAATTACACAAAGTATATTTAATTTTAATTTTACAAAATATTTAAAATTAATCTATTCGCTAACAAGTCGTTTTACAGCAAATTAAAATTTTATAGTACTGTTTTTTTGACTTTTTTTAATTGTCTTTTAAGGCACATTACATAATTTTGATTTTGAAATTTTCACTTCTCACTTTTCGATACATAGACCTAAAACGCAAAATCCACTACTATGCTGAGCTTCCTGAAGGACACAACGCACTATTTTCAATTCAACAAATCTGACTTATCGCGTTCTAGCGCATTATATACACTCTTGACATCCTGAGAAAATTCTTTTTTCAAAATTAAATTAGCGGTATCGGTGTGTACAAATATAGTATCCTTTATCCCTACAAAAGCCGTGTAATTAGTAGTTCCAATGACCATATTCCCGTTTTCATCTACTGGATGATCTATACTGATCAAATAATCATATACCGATTCAAAGGATCCTAAATCAGACCATTCAAATTGAGACGACACCACTTTTATTTTTTTACTGCGTTCCATTACAGCATAATCAATACTAATAGAAGGAATAGCCATTGATAAATCTAAATCTAAATTTCCTGCCTGGTTGTTTTCCCAAGCTAATTTTGAAGTTTCGTATACTTCAGGAGCATATAATTTCAACTCATCTAAAAGTACGCCTGCTTTAAAACAAAACATACCACTATTCCACAGAAAATTCCCTCTTGCTATAAATTCTCTGGCCATCACTTGATTTGGTTTTTCTCTGAAAGAAACGACATCATCCCCTTTGCGTTCTATATATCCATAGCCTGTCTCCGGTTTTGTAGGAACAATTCCAAAAGTTACGATAAACCCGTCAACTGCTTTTGCAATAGCCTCTTGAATGGCTGCTTCGTACAAATCCATCGCACCAATAATATGATCTGATGGTGTAACAATTAAAATGTCATCTGGCCCTGATGCAAAAGCCGCAAAAGCGATAGCTGCAGCAGTGTTTCTTGGTGTAGACTCAATAATATCAATATAATCTGTATTTGATTTTTCTAATACTTGTTTACTTAAATGGCAATTGTCGATATTACCCACAACCAATATAGTATCGGCGATTGCACGATTGCGGTCTACCGTCATTTCAAACAAAGACTTTCCATCAAAAATAGCAAGATATTGCTTGGGCTGACTTTTGCGAGACAGCGGCCATAAACGACTGCCAACGCCTCCTGTGAGTATAACATGTTTTATTAAATGCTTTTTCATAAAATGTATTAACAACTATGATTTTGTTTTACAACCTTTACAGTCTCCCATCCGCTAAAGTGCCTAAAACTCCTTTTACATCGTACACCAAACTCATTGGTCTTTGCAAAAGCGAATAATCCAATCCTAAAAACTGATCATGCGCTACTCCAAGTATGACAGCATCAAATTGCTGTTTAGGCAATTCATTTTTGGTAACTAAGTTATATTCTTTTTTTACATCCAAGGGATTAGCAATAGGATCATAAATAGTTACTGCAATACCATAATCGGTTAAGGCAGCAATTACATCCACTATTTTTGTATTGCGAACATCAGGACAGTTTTCCTTAAAAGTAATTCCTAGCATCAAAACAGTAGCGCCATTTACCGAAATTCCTTTTTTTATCATCAATTTAACTACTTGAGAGGCCACATACTCGCCCATGCTATCATTCAATCGCCTTCCTGCTAATATGATTTCAGGATGGTAGCCAAATTCTTGAGCTCGTTGAGCCAAGTAGTACGGATCAACTCCTATGCAATGCCCACCTACCAAACCCGGTTTAAAGGGCAAAAAATTCCATTTGGTTCGTGCTGCTGCTAAAACGGCTTGCGTATCAATTTGCATCAAATTAAATATTTTAGCCAACTCGTTTACGAAAGCAATATTAATATCCCGCTGGGAATTTTCGATTACTTTAGCCGCTTCAGCCACTTTTATCGATGGTGCCAAGTGGGTTCCCGCAGTTATAACCGATTGATATAATTCATTGACTTGACGTCCTGTTTCTGGTGTAGAACCCGAAGTGATTTTTAAAATTTTTTCAACCGTATGTTCTTTATCGCCCGGATTAATGCGTTCAGGAGAATAGCCTGCAAAAAAGTCGATATTAAATTTCAATCCAGAAATACGTTCTAAAACAGGCACACATTCCTCCTCAGTTACGCCGGGATATACGGTAGATTCATAAATAACTATATCCCCTTTCTTTAAAACACTACCAACGGTTTCACTTGATTTGTATAAAGGCGTTAAATTTGGACGATTGTTTTTATCAACTGGAGTAGGAACGGTTACAATATAATAGGTACATGCTGCAATGGCACTTACATCAGTGGTGCAATACAAACCTGGGGCATCCGTTGGGGCAGAAACTAAAACTTTCTGTAATGTAACCTCATCTACTTCAAAAGTACTATCTATACCAGATTGTAGCGCAGCAACTCTAGTGTGATTAATGTCATACCCAACCACAGCGTATTTGGTGGCAAATAATCGTGCCAATGGCAAACCGACATAACCCAAACCAATTACCGCTATTTTTATATTTGAATACATTTTTGAATAATTAAAAGTAGCGTTTATTCACTTTGCACTACTGCTTCGCATTCCATACCCACATAATAAGCAGGGTACAGAAAATTATAAGTTGGCAAATATAGGAACATTATGCCATTTTCTGTTGTATAATTTACAGTTGATTATCAAGCGATTTTTTCTTAAACACAGTACACATTATAAACAATTGAAATTCAAAAAGAAAGATATAGTAACCTGCATTTATTTACATTTAAATATCCCCTAAATTAGTGAGAAAAAAAAATTAAGAGGAGAAATTGAAAACGTTAACCACTTTATTTGAATCAACCAAACCCGTAATCTGATTTTAAAACATCGAACGCAGTCGAAAGGCTCGGACGGTCTCTTCCTTTTGTCAAACAGAGCTTATTAAATAGGTTCGAAGGCAGTTTAGCTTTTGTCACATAGAGCGTAGTAAAGATGAGTACTCCTATAACATCCCAAAAATAGGTACAGTTTCGTAAACTACTTGATTTTCATTTTTAAAACACATCCCAAAGACTCTAAAACTAGCAAATAATGCGTATTTGTTACTTCTTGAACAATCGCTTTTTGACTTGAGAAAGGCCCGGATTCTAATTGTATGGCATCTCCTACTTGAAAGGAAAGTAGGCTCACATCATTGGCTTGAGCTGGATCCAACCATTTTTTTATGGTTTCAATTTCTTCGTCCCGAACAATGGCAGGTTTACCCAACCAAAACAAATAACGCACCACTCCTACTGATTGAAAAACCATATTTCTTTCTGCTTCGGGCAATTGAACAAAAACATAGGAATTAAACAATGGCACTTCAACCTTTTTCTTTCGATCAGACCATTGCCGAACCTGCATAACCAAAGGGCAATAGCAAGCAATCCCTTTATTTTTTAATTGTTCTGCAACTTTTTTCTCCCATTTGGGCTTTGTATACACCACATACCAATTCATCCTGCTATTTTATAATGAAAATAGAAACGCATTGTTTCTTTAATTTATAATTTTTTAGAACTATCTAAGTCTAAACACTTCATTTTCCTAATTCAACCGCAACAACTTCATTTATATCACCAAAACTATAGAATTGGTAATAAAAAATCACTATTACGCAATCATTAGTTCAAAGATTTAAGAACCAATGGCCTGATAAACAAAACCAATTGCTTGTAATGCTGGTCCATTCAACAAATTTCTCCCATCAAAAATAAAAGCTGGTTTTTGCATCGAATCGTATATTTTCTGCCAATCATAGGCAGCAAACTCATCCCATTCAGTGAGCACTGCGATGGCATGAGCATTTTGACAGGCCTCGTATGGATTTTTAAAAGAACAGATGCTACTGGCATTGTCTTCACTAGTTCTCGAATTCAGATAATTTAAATCATCCTGCATCTTTTTAAGGGATACTTTAGGATCATAAACCGCAATTTGCGCATGTTCATTTATCAAATCATCAGCGATATAAATAGCTGCTGATTCTCTGGTATCATTAGTGTCTTTTTTAAATGCCCATCCTAAAAAAGTTATTTTTTTGTCGGACACCGTATTGTATAGTGTTTGGACAATACGGTTGGAAAAACGTCTTTTTTGATGATCGTTCATAATAATCACCTGTTCCCAATAATCTGCTACTTGATGCAATCCGTATGATTTTGCAATGTAAACTAAGTTCAGAATATCTTTCTGGAAACAAGAACCACCAAAACCTACCGATGCTTTCAAGAATTTCGATCCTATTCGGCTATCCATTCCTATTGCTTTTGCAACTTCATTTACATTTGCTCCTGTTTTTTCACACAGTTCAGACATAGCATTTATTGATGAAATACGTTGTGCCAAGAAGGCATTTGCCGTCAGCTTAGACAATTCTGACGACCAAACATTAGTGGTCAATATTTTATCAACGGGAACCCAATTTGAGTACACGGCAACCAATGCTTGTATCGCTCTTTGTCCTTCCTCAGAAGAATCTCCCCCAATTAATATACGGTCTGGATGTAATAAATCATCAACTGCAGTTCCCTCGGCTAAAAATTCTGGATTTGACAAAATTTGAAATTGTACGCCATTGCCCGTATTATCTAGAATACTTTTGATTGCCTCAGCGGTACGTACAGGAAGCGTCGATTTTTCTACTACTATTTTATTGTCTTTTGCAACCTTTGCAATTTGTCTGGCACACAATTCAATATATTTCAAGTCAGCTGCCATTCCTTTTCCTTTTCCATAGGTTTTGGTTGGGGTATTAACCGAAATAAAAATCACTTGCGCTTCCGCTATTGCTTTTTCAACCTGAGTAGAAAAAAATAAGTTTCTTCCTCTCGCTTCGGCAACAATTTCGCTCAAGCCAGGTTCATAAATAGGTATATTATTTACATTTTCATCATTCCAGGCCGCAATTCGCTCTTCATTTAAGTCGACTACTGTGACTTGAATTTCTGGACATTTTTGTGCTATTACTGCCATGGTCGGGCCTCCTACATATCCGGCTCCAATGCAACATATTTTTGTAATTTTCATTTCTTTGTTTTCTATTTTAAAATCTATTTCCGAGACCGTCTCACGCATATTGATTTACCCTTCGAACAGTCAACTCTTATCTCAAATTATTCCAATACCACTCCACCGCTTCTTTTAAACCTTCCTGCATCGAAAACTTTGGGTCATAACCCAAAAGCATTTTTGCCTTATCAATACTTGCCAAAGAGTGTGGGATATCCCCTGCTCTATTGGGCCCATAGACAATGGGAACAGTTCCAATTCTTTCATCATATGACGCAAGATATTCTTTTAAATATCCTACTAGATTGTTCAATGTATTCCGATCGCCATACGCGGTATTGTAAACCGTGTTAATGGCCTGTGGATTTTGGGTAAGCATTGCCAAAGCATTCATCTGGATCACATTATCGATATAGGTAAAATCACGAGAATAATTTCCATCGCCGTTTATTTTTGGACTTTCTAATTGCATCAGTTGCATTACAAATTTAGGAATAACCGCAGCATATGCACCGTTTGGATCTTGTTTTCGACCAAAAACATTAAAATAACGCAACCCAACCGTTTCTAAACCGTATGTTCTACTAAAAATCTCCGCATACAATTCATTCACATATTTCGTAATGGCATAAGGCGAAAGTGGCTTTCCAATCACGTCTTCTACTTTTGGCAACGCTTGTGAGTCACCGTAAGTCGACGAACTTGCCGCATATACAAACCGTTTTACTTTGGCATCCCTAGAGGCAACTAACATATTTAAAAAGCCAGCAATATTAACATCATTGGTTGTGACCGGATCATTTATCGATCTGGGCACAGAACCTAAAGCGGCTTGATGCAAGACATAATCTACTCCTTGTACTGCGTTATAGCATTCACTAGCATTGCGTATATCTCCTTCAATCAAATTAAAATTAGGATGATTGATAAAGTCTTTTAAATTATGCCTGTAACCGGTTGCAAAATTATCAAAACAAATCACTTTATAGCTTTGGGACAAAAAATATTCACACAGATTAGAACCTATAAATCCCGCACCTCCTGTTATTAAAACCGTACTTTTGGTTGCTTCTTGCATCTCCTTTTTTATAAAAAATTACTTTATTTATTTCTTTAGGATTTTATCTCCAATTCTTTGATACCACTTTTTGTTTCTATCTTCTTCATAATATCCATTTGCATAGTTTCCATAGCCGTAACCATATCCGTATCCTGTACCATATTTTGCTTTATTTTCTAAACCATTCAAGATGATGCTGGCGTTTTGTAATTCACCTCTTTTTACCCTATTGTTTAATGAAGAAATCATGTCTTTTTTAGTAAAATTCTGCCTTACGATATATAAGGTTACATCACAATATTGAACCAACTCTAAAGCATCAGACACTAAACCTACCGGTGGTGTGTCCAGAATAATATAATCGTATTTTTTCTTCAGTTCTTCTATCAATTCTCCCATACCTTCACTCATGATCATCTCTGATGGATTGGGCGGGATTGGTCCTGACAAAATAACGTCTAGAAACGGTATGTGCGTATGATTTATTATTTCATCGATCGTTTTTTGTTTGATCAAATAATTGACTATCCCAACTTCATTAGACAAATTAAATTCGTCAAACAGCTTTGGTTTTCTTAAATCCAATCCTATTACAACCGTTTTTTTCTCGCTCAAGGCAAAAACTGTAGCGATGTTTATAGCACAAAATGTTTTTCCCTCCCCACTTACTGAAGATGTAATCATTAGCGTTTTTGCTCCGTCTAAATTTTGTTGCTTGTACAAAAATTGCAGCGAAGATCGAATAGCTCTAAAAGATTCTGATAACGCCGATTTTGGTCTGTCAAAAACCGCTAAGTTGGAGCTTTCCTTATTCACACCAACAATACCTATCAACGGAAGCTTTGTCATTTTACTAATATCCTCTGCATTATGAACAGAGTTATTGATAAAGAAAATAGTAAATACAAAAATTAATGGGATCAGTATTCCCAGAAACAAAGCCAAAATATAATTAACGGATGTTTTGGGCCCGATAAGTCCGCCTCCCACATCCTTTGCAGGATCAATAAAATGAACATCTGATAAGTTGGCCGCTTTTACAATATCTGCTTCGCTTCTTTTTTGAAGGAACGTGCTGTAAATATTATCACTTAAATCATATTTTCGCTTAATTTTAATAAGTTCTTGCTGATCTTCGGGAAGTTGTTTTATTGTGCTTTCTGTTTCATTTATTTTACTGCTGACCATAGCTAAATCATATTGTAAAGCCGATTTTGCCGTAACTATATTTTCTAACAAAACATTTTTAATGGCCTCCATTTGATTATCAAAATCCTTGAATATTTTATCGCTTTTTACGGCATAAGCCATTTCAGAACGTTGCGTTGATAAAGCGATTAACTTAGAAACGTTTACAACAATATTGGGATCGTCAATCCCCGCTACAGATGGCGCAGGAAGTTTAGCATAGTTTACGCTGCTTTTCAAGTATGCTTTCAAAGAATTGTAATAGGCTATTTTACGATTTACCTCATCTTTTTGTACATCAAAACCCAAAATCTTTTCAGAAAACTTAGAACCGCCTTCCTCTATGTCGTATATGTTTTTACCTTTTCTAAAGGATTTTAATTCGTTTCCCGTTTCCTTGAGTTGCGACTCCATGGCTACTAATGTGCTGTCAATAAAAGCTATCGTATTAGTAGCAAATTGGTTCTTACCATCTAACTGCCTTTTTATTAGCATTTTGACAGTAGCATTCAAGTATTCTACCATTCTAGCTTTATTAGGGCCTTGCATTCCTAAAGTGATTATCGAACCACCTTTCTCATCTGATTTTACATTGATCCCTCTATAGGCTCCAACGGTTGCGTTAAAATCATTAAACTGCACAAAATATTCATTGCCTTTATAAAAACCAGGATTTTCATTTATTTGTAATTTCCAATTCAAAAAAGGCAAAGACACTTTTTCACCCACTTTATATCGTTGAACAAAATCCTCTGCTGAAACTGCAGTAGTGCTATATGAATTATCAGCATACGTAATTAAAGAAGCATTCTGGTTCTGAAATGGAATTGTAATTTCATAAGTGTTTTCATTAATAAATTTAATCCCAATTAAAGTGCCTGATACTTGTCCTTTTGATTTATCTATAGTTACATAAAAGGGAACCGATCCATATCCATCTATTAAATTGTATTCTCCTTGTACCAGATAATTAATGTAGAATTGTAATTTATCGACAACCAATTCATTATGAGATCTGGACTGCAAAGTAGTGGTGATGGTCTGAACTTGATCTGAAGTCCCACCCCAATTAAAGACCAAACTAGTATTGGATGTAAACAAAGGATTGCTTTCTTCTTTCACAGAAATAAGCGTATCCATACCGTATATTTTTTCTTTACGAATATTTACCTGATACGCAATGGTGAAAGTAATCAGTAAACTTATCAAAAACCACTTCCAATAACTCCCGATTTTTAGTAAGAACCCCTTAAAGTCAAAACTGACTTGGTTTTCAAAAATCGAAAAATCTTTTAAATCTAACATATTTTGGGCGCTGTTTTAATTTTTCAAAAGCAAAAAAGTAGTTGTTGCCAGAGACAACAAGGTAATAATAGTTCCTAGAGATTCTATTCCCGTCTTCCCAGTTCCCCAAGTTTTTTGCTTGAGTGGTTTAATGTATATATAATCATTGGGCTGCAAATAATAAAAAGGGGATTTCATTGCATTGATATCTGTAAGATCAATATCTTGCATAACAACTCCAGTAGGTGTTTTTCGCATCACTGTAACGGCTTTTCGATCGCCAGTGATAGTGATGTCCCCAGCATTTGCAATAGCCTCCATTATAGTAACTTGCTCTTGAAATAGCGTTTTAGTACCCGGACTCCCTATTTCTCCGTTGACAGTAAATCTAAGACCCCCCAATTTAACGGTTACAAAAATATTAGCCTCTTTATTAAAATATTCGGCTAGCAATTGCTTTTCAATTCGTATTCTAATCTCTTCTAAGGTGTAACCAATAACATTTAACTCCCCCAAAATAGGAATTCTAATGGCACCATGATCATCAACTGTAAAGCCATCAAAATAAAGTCCTGAATCTGATTTATCCTGCATATTTCCCTCATTATTAGGATTAAACATCGCTACTAATTTAGGATCTATAGCTTTGATGGTGATGCTTATAATGTCATTGGTTTGCAATCTGTAGGGCTTTGACTCTACAGCCGAAATGGTATTCGCAGCATCGGAATTGTTCTTATTTTGAAGGTAAATTAAATCCTGAGTTGGGATACAAGAAGTAAACAATACACTAACAAACAACAAATAGAGTACGGATTTGCTCATTTTTTACTATTTTATAAACAAATATAGCTTTTCATTTAGTATTTAAAAAGCTTCGCTGCTCATTATCTGGATTAATTATTTTTAAACGTTTTTTCAAAAGGTACTCTTTGCAAAATACTTCTTCCTAAGGTAACTTCATCAGCATATTCCAATTCGTCTCCTACTGAAATTCCTCTAGCAATTGTAGACATTATTATGTCACTATCCCCAATTTGTTTGTAAATATAAAAATTTGTGGTATCACCCTCCATAGTGGAGCTTAAAGCAAAAATCACTTCAATCACACTACCTGATTTTACTTTTTCAACAAGCGTAGTGATGTTCAACTGACTAGGACCCACTCCGTCAATTGGAGATATTTTGCCACCTAAAACATGATAAATCCCTCTAAACTGTCCGGTGTTTTCAATGGCCATCACATCCCGAATGTCTTCTACAATACAGATGATTTGGTG
>JAYTBZ010000029.1:0-4873 GCA_043736705.1 Flavobacterium sp.
GAAATTCTACGAGCGGGATTGAACGAAATAGCCGTTAGAAATCCAATAATTACCTTGGTCAGAGGAAAAGGACTTTTGAATGCAATCGTAGTGAATTGCGATGAAGAGTCTGATTTGGCTTGGAATATTTGTATGAAATTTAGAGATTATGGGTTATTGGCAAAGCCAACGCACGGTAACAAAATTCGATTTGCACCGCCATTGGTTATCACCGAATCACAAATTCAGGAATGTTTGGCTATTATCGAAAGAGCTTTAAACGATTTTAGATAAGATATAAAACCATGGGAAAAACGATAAAATTAATAAAGAATAGGTCGGACATTGGTGCTGGTACTCGGGGATCCGACTTAGGGATTGATGCAATTGAAATTGCTGCAATTAATAAAAACAGTGACTTTTTCAATCAATTTGAGTTTGAAGATGTCAAAACGCATAACGAATCTATTTACGATAAAAACCGTAGTTCATCAGCAAAAAGGATTGAGCACGTTGTAGAGCAGTGCACTCGAGTGTGCTATGCAGTAAAGAAAAATCTTGACGGCAAGTATTTTCCTATTGTGTTATCAGGAGATCATTCCTCAGCATTAGGTACTTTGAGCGGTATTAAAGCCGCGTACCCAGAGCAAAATATAGGCGTTTTTTGGATCGATGCACACGCTGATTTGCATTCCCCGTATACATCACCGTCGGGAAATATTCACGGAATGCCACTATCTGCAGCTCTTGCTGATGATAATGTAAGTTGTCAGAATAATGAGGTGCCAGCCGAAACGCAAGTTCATTGGGAGCAAATGAAAAATTTAGGCTACAATGGACCTAAAGTTTTAGCTGAAAATCTAATTTATTTTGGTGTCCGTGACACGGAAGAAGAAGAGGATAAGCAAATTGAAAAACTAAATATTAAAAACTACAAGGTTGATGAAGTGCGGTTTAGAGGTTTAGAAACCTGCGTAGCTGAAGCTTTATCAAAAGTAGCGCATTGCGAAGTATTGTATATTTCTTTTGACGTTGATTCTATGGATTGTGATATGATTTCATACGGAACTGGTACGCCAGTTCCTAAAGGCTTTGATCAGTATGAAATTATAGCGATTATCAATCAGATTATTGAAACCAAAAAAGTGGTTTGCATCGAATTCGTTGAGGTAAATCCTTTGTTGGATACCAAAGGAAATAATATGGCAGAAACTGCTTTTGAAGTATTAGAAGCTATTACATCAACGCTGTTGCTACCTATAGAGTAATTAATATTTCAGTAAAAAACAAAAATCCCGAAATCAAAAATGTAGATTTCGGGATTTTTTATAAAATTATTTTAACGTAAATATTTTATAATCATTAAATTGCGATACTTCTTTAAATATTTGATACAGATCGGTTTTTCAGACTGGTATAGTACTCACTAATTCTTACTGATCAACTAATTTTTTAGTGTAGGTACTATTTTACGATAGTATTTTTTCCTTAGCCAAAAAGAAACATTCACTAAAATAATCAAAGCTGGAACTTCAACTAATGGGCCAATAACTCCTGCAAATGCTTGTCCGCTATTGATTCCGAAAACGCCAATTGAAACAGCAATTGCCAATTCAAAATTATTCCCTGATGCAGTGAAGGAAAGTGCAACGGCATCTCTATAATTGGCCCCGATTTTTTTGGAAACAAAAAA
Organism: Flavobacterium sp.; assembly: GCA_043736705.1. Taxonomy (GTDB): domain Bacteria; phylum Bacteroidota; class Bacteroidia; order Flavobacteriales; family Flavobacteriaceae; genus Flavobacterium. The sequence continues at coordinate 1,673 of JAYTBZ010000029.1, forward strand.
CATCAGAAAAAACATAATAGTGAAGAAAATTACCAACGGAATAGCGATTCGAATCACATCCACTGGCAAGTCAACAATCATTTCGCCCTTTAAACTAAACATGATAACAATCGTAAAAAGCAGAGCTATCAAAGTAATAGGAGAAACAAAAGGAATAAATTTTTGATTAAACCATTTGTCACCAATGAATTTTTTGATAGCATAGCGGCTAATTACCGCTAATGAAAATGGAATTCCTAAATAAATACCAACAGTTGTAGCGATTTGAACAATTGTTATATTCAATTCTAATCCTTTTATTCCAAATAATGGCAACATGATTTCCAAGTAAAAATAAGCATACAAACTAAAGAAGAACACTTGAAGCAAACTATTAATTCCGATTAATCCCGCCGTTAATTCCCTATTTCCCTCTGCCAGTTCATTCCAGACAATAACCATTGCAATACAAGGCGCGATACCAATTATGATTAAACCGGTCATGTATTCTGGGTAATCTTTCAAAAAGAATGTCGCCAGTGAAAACATTAAAAACGGACCAATAATCCAAGTAATAAAAAAGGAAGCGGTTAGTAATTTAGGCTTTTCAAACATTAAAGGTATTTTCGAAAAATCAATTTTAGTCAAAGGCGGGTACATCATTAATATTAATCCAATTGCAAGGGGAACATTTGTGGTTCCGCTAGAAAAGGAGTTGATGAAACCACTGCTGGATGGAATAAAGTAACCAATGGAAACACCAATAGCCATTGCCAAAAATATCCAAAGCGTTAAGTAACTGTCAAGAAAATTCAATCTTTTTTTAAAGGCCATTATTATGATTTTATTTGGGAGAATACATAAAACATTTCGGTTGCAATTTGCAAACTACGTTCCTGATATTTTTCAGCTTGTTGCGGAGTATTGTCAAAAGCTTTTGGATCTTCATATGTAATTGGAATGCGCATTTCAGCGCCAGCAATAAAAGGACAACCGCCATCTGCTTGTGTACAAGTCATTATGGCTGCAAATTCACTTTGTGGATTAAAATCATCATCAAACGTTTTTGAAAACCCAATAATTGGATGCGCATTCTCTGCATATTTAATCGAATAAATAGGATTGTTACCTTCAGAAATGCTCTTAATTTCAAAACCAGATTGTTGCAATGCATGCGCTGCTGATGGGAACAAGGCAGTAGCTTCTGTACCGCCAGAATAGGTAAATACATTTTTTACGTTGTAATATGCCGCTGCGGTTTGTGCCCAAACTTGAGATAAATGACTTCTTCTGGAATTATGAGTGCAAATTAAGTTGAGCCTAATGTCTTCTTGACTGGAAACTTTGTTCTGGATAAAATCAATCAGTGGTTGCAAAACACTTTTTCGTTCCGCTGTAATAGTTTCAAATTTTAAAGTCTGAATTACTTTTTCTATTCCAGGAAATAGAATGCTTTTAGTCTGTTTCATTATACAATTTTTAAGTTAACAACAGCCACCACCAGGAACGCAACTATTGGCTTGGCTTGAAATCTCAGATAACTTTACTTTTTCTTTTTCTGTTGGAATGCCACATTGGTCCTCAGCTAAGCAAGCGGTTTGTTTATTTATCAAGATAAATGTTGTTCCCTCGAAACCCAAGTCATACTTACCAATTGTTTCAGATTGGTATTCTACTTCAATTTCGAAATCGGCTATTCCTAATACTTTTTCTGAAAGTGCAATGATATCCAAAAGTTTTTTTGGTTTTAAACGGTGTTCAAAATCATTAGCATTCCACAATTGAAAGTTCACCACTGTTTCATTTCTGGCTTTACCACCACAATCAATAAAGTTTTTAGTAATCAACCCGACTTCAGTTACATGAAAATGTTCTGGAACAAAACTTCCGTTTGGTAGCATAAAAGCGACATTTTCTAAATTGCTCAACTGTTCTTTAATTTCTGATATTTTCATGAATTTTATAATTTAAAAATTAGCAACATTTATTTTTTTTATTCTCTAAAAATAGATCAACGTTTTTAAAAAAAAGTTTTAGGGTATCGAAGCCTTCTTCATTAAGACAATAACAAATCGCATTGCCTTCAAAATTGCCTTTAATTAGACCAGCATTCTTTAGCTCCTTCAAATGTTGGGAAATGGTGGGTTGGGCAAGGGGTAGTTCATTTACAATATCCCCACAAATGCAACTATTAACCTTAATAAGATATTGAATGATAGCAATACGAGCTGGATGTCCTAGTGCTTTGGCTAAAGTTGCCAATTGGTTTTGCTCTTCTGTAAAGCATTCTGTTTTTGTAATTCCCATCTGAATATATTTATATTGCAATATTACGATATTGTATCTTAATATCCAAATGCAGAATTACTAATTTTAATAGCAATTACTTGATTAGTTATAAAGTCGATAATCGTACTAGACAAATACATAATCCTGTCCTATATAATAACAAAGATTTCGCCAGTAAGAGCGATCCGTTTCGATTAAAGTTTCATTTTGGCGTTCCTCCTTATATAAAGAAAGGCGATAATCAAAAAGGATAATCGCCTTTGTATATATAAGGAGTCGGGCTATGTGCTACAAGTCCTCGTCAAGTTCCGTTGTACTGCACTTACCTGTGGGCTATTCGCTGCTATCCCTAACACAAGCTATAGAATAATTAGGACAAATAGTTCAATCAAGAGGATAAGAACTTCGCCAACCCAAAATCTGTTTACCTTATATATAGGAGAGAATGAAAAAGCGATTAATATATAAGGAAAAGTATAAAAGCATTTTATCGATCTCGAGTATTTTTTGGTTTGAATACTGTTAAGGCAGGCTATTTTGAAAGAGTCAGACAAGGTGAAGAGCTGTTCAAACCTCAAGAAAGAATGAATTTCGAAAGATCTAAGAAATATAGCAAGGTGACATGAGCATGTGTTTAGGTATTAAAAGCCCATTTTTTTATGCATTTCGTCACCCTCTGCTTTGGATAGGGCTTTTGAGAGGAAAAAACTTTTATTACAAAATTCACGTTTACAGCGATTTAAAATACAAGTTAATAGAAAGTAAAAAAAAAGTAAATAAAAAGCTTGTAAAAGCGAATAAAGGGTGTAATTTTGCACCCGCAAACAAGTACACTGAACACCAATTAGAATATAATTATAGTGAGGTAATGGCGCAGAAGTTCATTTAAATACTGGCAAGTACTATAGATCGGAAGAGGAAATTTATTTTCAA
>JAYTBZ010000030.1:0-10984 GCA_043736705.1 Flavobacterium sp.
GTAGCTATAAAACGCCAATCGGTCGGGTTGTAATGATTTTGTTTTCTCAATCGTATCAATTACATCCTCTATTTCCTGAAAAGGCAATCCAAAAATAATGTCATGCCCTATAGAAGTATACCCAATTTCTCTGGCCCAAAACGTAACTTTTGCCACATTATGAAAAGATTGTAAACGATGAATTGCTTTTTGTACTTTCTCAGAATAATCCTGAACACCAAAACTCACTCTTCTAAAACCTAAATCGTAGAGTTTTTGCAAATGTTCGGGAGTTGTGTTATTGGGATGGCCTTCAAAACTAAACTCATGGTCTTTGGCTTTTTTAGCATGAACAAAAATTCCATTTATTAAATCCTCTAAATTTTTTGTAGAAAAAAATGTGGGAGTTCCACCACCCAAATGAATCTCTTTTATAGTTGGTTTTTCTCCAAGAATCTTGCAATATAAGGTCCATTCTTTCAAAACAGCTTCTATATACGGATTTTCAACTCCGTGATTCTTGGTGATTCGCTTGTTACAGCCGCAAAAAGTACATAGGCTTTCGCAAAAAGGCAAATGAATATACAAACTAATGCCTTCTGAAGAACCACTCGCTTGAAAGGATTTTTTTAATCTTTCAGCCCAAATTTCATCCGTAAAATCTGTTTCGTCCCAATACGGAACTGTAGGATAACTAGTGTATCTTGGTCCAGGAACATTATATTTTTGTAGTAAGGAATTTTTCATTTCAAGATCATTTATCGTTGTTCAAAAGTAGAACGACTACTCAACTATTAAAATGATAATTATCATATTAAAGAAACCTTTTGCAAAAAAAAGAGGCTGTCAATATTGGACAGCCTCGTGATTATTTTTGATGTAAATTTGAAATTTACTCTGTTTTCAAATTTCTCAATTGTTTTAATTTTTCTTTCCAAACATCTAAACTTTCTTTATGGATAGCGATGTTTTTGCGCACTTCTAGTACTATAGAATTCTCTTTTTTCGCATTTCTGGTATTGGTAAAAAATTGAATGTTGTTCTCTAATTGGAAAATTTCATTTTGAACTTCCTCAATTTTACGCATCAAGAAAATCTTTTCGTTATCCAGTTTTCGAGTGTCATTACTTTCAGACAAATGATCCATTCTATTGGCAAAACGCATCATATCAGTATCTTTTTTACTCAAACTCAATTTTTCAAAAAGAGCATCCAAGATTTTATTGAATTTACCTTCAATATGTCTTCTTGGAAATGGCACTTTACCAAAGTTTTTCCACGTTTCAATATGTAATTTGATTGCGTCTAAATCGGTTTTGTGATCTCCAGTCAACTGAAATTCTCGCAATGTTTCCAAGTAAGCTTTTTTACTGTCAAATGCAGCTACTTCCTCAGTATTCTCCTCATGTTTCTGCTCTTTTACCTTATCAAAATAATGATTGCAAGCATCTTTAAACTCTTTCCAGATTTTGTCAGAATATTTTCTTGGTACGTGACCTATCTGTTTCCACTCATCCTGTATCTGCTTCATGATTGGAGTAGTCACAGCAAAATCAAGACTTTCTTGCAATTCTTTAGCTTTCGCAACAAGGGCGTTTTTCTTGCTTAAGTTATCGTTTTGATCTTTTTTGATGTCTTTGTAAAAGGAATTTTTGAAAGAATTAAAATTTCTGACAGCAGTTTTAAAACTAGTCCAAGTGTCCTCATTTACATCTGATGGTACTTTTCCGGCAGCGAAAAAAGCAGTCCGTAGCGCTTCTACTTTTTCTATTTGAGCCAACCATTGAGAATGGACATTCACTTTTTCAGTAGCCAAAACTTCAATTTTGGCAATAATTTCTTTTTTCTTTTCTAAATTCTCGAGTTCCGTTCCGCGTTGGTTTTCGAATAAAACTTCTCTTTTATCATGCATTTGTTTAGTCAAATCACTAAACTTATTCCAAATTACATCACGATACTCTCTGGAAACAGGACCAATGTCTTCCTTCCAAATTCGGTGTAAATCTTGGAGTTCTCGAAACGCTTTGTTGATGTCAGCTTCGTTAACCAATTCTTCAACACGTGCTACGATTTTTTGTTTTAGCTCTAAGTTATGTTTGAAATCTATATCTCTGGCTTCCCGGTCAAGATGCAAATAATCGTAGAAATTTTCTACATGAAAATGGAAATTATTCCAAACGTGGTTGTATTTATCTTTAGGAATTGGTCCAGCAGTTTTCCATCGTTCTCTTAAATCATTAAAATGTTTTAAAGTGTCTTTGATATTTGCCTGAGGATTTATCAATTCTTTCAATTGCTCAACAATAGCCAAACGATTTTCTAAATTAGTTTTTAGATTGGTTTGTAAACTTTTAAAATGGGTATTTTTAGTATCTCTAAAAAGAGAATAATATTTATCAAAACTTGTTTTTAATGGAGAATGGTATTGAAAATCTTCGTTTGGATCTTGATTTTCAGAGAGAAATTCCTCTTTTTTTTCCTCAAGAAGATGATTGTATTTAGCTAGAAATGCTTTTTTTATTTCCTCAATATGCTCCTTAAATGAAAGAATTTTTTCATTTGAAACTAAATTTTTCAACTCTTCAACCAAAGCTTCAAGCGATAAAGTATCATAATTTTGCATCGGGATTTCGTGACGTTCCTTCAACGTTTCATCCTCACTTTCGGCAGCATTAGTATCAGCAATGGCATCTAGTACCGTTTGGTTTTCAGTTTCAATAGTAGGTTCTTCAACTTGTATTACCTCTTCATCAATAGCTTCTACAGTATCTTCATTAAAAGTACTAGCTGTTTTTTTTACTATTTCCGTTTCCATGACTGCACCTTCTATTTCATTGAATGCAACAGCATTGTTTTCTAAATTTCCATCTGCTTCATGCAGGTTATCGTTCTTTTCTTCTAACATTTTTTCAATGTGTAAGGGTTTTGTTTTTTTATCGAGTTCGAAAGATACTAAAGGAGTATGAAATTTCAAAATAATTCCTTTATTTAAAGTCGTTTTAGGTTATTTAATAGACTTTTTTGGAGCAATTTCCTGCTGTTCGCTATATCTTTTTAGAGCGCCAAAAGGTCGCTCAAAAAAGGATGCCACTACCATCAGGGCTAGGGATTTTTGTTAGCAGTAGAACGTACTTATTAAGATGTTAAAAGTAAATTACTCAAATTAGTATAGTCCTTACTTAAAAAAAGCTTGTAAAAAGGTTGGTTATTATTTTGATCATTTATTCCAAATCTTCCAAGCTTTCTCTGCCTGAAAAATAAGCATATCCAAGCCATTTTTAATTTGAGCTCCGTGTTGTTTGGCTTTTTTTAGAAATTGAGTTTCAGCTGGATTGTAAATTAAATCATAAGCAATATGCTTATCGGTGAAAAACTCGTAAGGAATTAACGGAAACGCTTCCACGTCAGGACTAGTTCCTACTGGCGTAGCGTTAATTATAATGTGGTAATTATCAAAGGTAGTGGCGTTGATTCGCTTGTAATCAATGGTGTTTTCCTTGAGTTCTCTAGAAACAAAAGTGTAGGTTATGCCTAGTTCGTCAAGAGCAAATGCAACTCCCTTAGAGGCACCGCCAGTTCCTAAGATGAGTGCTTTTTTATGGTGCGGAAGTAATAAAGGCTGCAATGATTTTTTAAAGCCATAATAATCAGTATTATAGCCTTTTAACTTTCCTTTTTTTGTAACTTTTATGGTATTTACGGCGCCAATTAAAGTTGCTTTTTTTGATAACTTATCTAAAAAGGGAAGTATCGTTTCCTTGTACGGAATGGTAACATTCAATCCTTTTAAATCCGAAGTGTTTTTAATTATCTCTGCAAAGGCATCAATTTCGGGAATATCAAAATTTTCATACGTACAACCAGCAAAGTTTTCGCTACTGAATTTATCTGTAAAATAGCCTTTAGAAAATGAATAGTTAATATTGCGTCCTAATAAGCCGAATCTTTTTCTAACTGTATCAACCATTACTGTTTTTATGTTTTGCAATGTAATTCTGCACCATTTTTTTTGCCCAAACTACAGGAAATAAATCTTCTAGAATAATATAATTTTCAAAATTTAAACGCATTCCATTACTTAAGTGAAATTTTGCTTTGGTATTGTCTGTTATCATAAAATACAATCCAGCCAAACGATATTCAATTTCATATGCTTCAGGAAAATATTCACAAGCTTGCAGTAACGTTTGAATAGCACTTTCAAATTCGCCCAGAAATTGAAGAATATCGACCCAAAACAACCAGGTTTCTAAACCAGTTTCGCCAAATTCTACTGCTTTGCGATATCCAAATTCTGCTTCTTCAAAGAAGTTCATTTGTTTGTTGATACTGGCAAATCGTTTCCAATACAGTCGGTTTTGATTGTCAATGCCTAATGCTTTGTTTACAAAAAACAATGCTTTTTGATAATTTTTTTGACGTACATAAAAGTCAGTAATGGCAATCCATCCTTTGTCTAAAAGAGGATCTTCATGTACTGTTTGGTTAAAATATTTTAAGGCCAAGGCTTTGTTACCAAGTCTTTCGTAACATTTTCCTATACGCAAAAGCGCGTAGGAAGTAGCATCGTCTAATTCGATTGTACGGTTGTAATTTTCAATAGCTTTATCATATTTTTTTAAGCGCTCATAGGCTTTTGCCTTTTCCATAAAGGCACCCATAAACTCATCATCTATCAAAGTAGCATATTCAAAAGCTCTGATGGCATTTTCATATTCTTTTACAGTGTAATGCAAACGTCCCAATTGGTGCCAAGCAATTTCGCTGTATGGATTTTTGTCAATGTATTTTTTTATATAATTGATGGCGTCTTGATTTTGATCTAAAAATTCAAAACAATATACAATGTTATACAAGGCAGATTGATCTTCTAAATCTTCTTCAAGACATTTGATAAAGTTGTTTTTTGCCATTTCAAGATTATCCATAAAAAGATATTCCATGCCTATTAAATTATAGACATCAGCAAAATCATCAGTGTATTTTAAAGCTGTTTTTAATAATTCAACAGCTTTTTCGTGTTGGTCTCTTTTAGAGCAGATGTTTGCTTTTTGAATATAAATTTCTTCATTGGTTGGTTCGATGGCATACAACTCATTCAACAGTTTTTCAGCTAATTCGAGTTTGTCGTCATATACTAACATTTCAACTTGCACTAATTTTAGTCCTGATGACTTTGGGTGTTGCTCCAAGGCCAATTTGAGTGCTTTTTTTGCCAAACTAGCCTTACCCATATCAAGATAATGAAGTATAATTTCTTCAAATTCTTCGGAGTCAAAAAAGAGTACTTTGTTGGTTTTCAACATCGATTCAAATTTAGACAGAGATAAGTTATAGTCTTCTTCTTCGTTGCTTAATTGCATACTGTGTTTTTTAATTGAGCCTTATTAAAATTAGGCATTCGTGCATGTATTGTGAGGGAAAATTGGAATTGTTGTGAACAATTTAATTAACAAATTTCATTGTCAACGACAAAAATCATTTTCAATAAATAGATTTCTAATTCACGAGATCTCTTAGCCCCGATAGCAGTGAAAATCCTTTTATGGCGGCGTACAACATAAAAGAGTACTTCACATTAAATTTATTTTCCTCGGAGTTCAGTGAACTAACGTTTGCAAAGGATAGCGGGAAACAGCTCCTGAAAAATTACTTTCTATTATAAATTTCATCCATTACTTCTAGCATTATTGCACAACCTTCTCGAATTTCTTCTTCAGAAATAGTAAGTGGCGGTGTGATTCGGATTGCAGTTCCCTCGAATAACAACCAAAATAATATGAGTCCTTTGTCTTGACATTTAAGAATCACGTTATTTGTTATATCGGCACTTTTAGTCATTGCTGCAAGCATCAATCCTTTTCCTCTTATTTCTTGTATCAAAGGGTGTACCAAAAGGGAACGAAAGAGTTTTTCCTTTTCTAAAGCTTCTGGCATTAAATGTGTTTCAGTTATTTCTTTCAAAGTGGCTAAACAAGCTGACGCAATGACAGGATGTCCCCCAAAAGTGGTAATGTGACCCAGCTTAGGATTATTACTCAATAAATGCATCATATCAGATGAAGCAGTAAATGCGCCTACTGGCATGCCACCACCCATTCCTTTACCCATTACAACTATATCTGGAACAACGTCATAATTTTGGAACCCAAAAAGGGTACCTGTTCGTCCGAAACCGGGTTGAATTTCATCGAGAATCATCGTGGCACCAACCTCTGTGCAGCGTGCACGCACTTTTTTCAGAAAATCATTATGTGGCTGAATAAATCCAGCACCACCTTGAATCGTTTCTAAAATAATCCCGGCAGTTTTGGTAGTAATTTTTTGTAAATCGTCTTCGTTGTTGAATGTGATAAAATCTACATCCGGTATCAAAGGGCGGAATATTTGTTTGCGCTCTTCAAAACCCATCACGCTCATCGATCCCATGGTGTTACCATGATACGCATTATGACACGAAATTAATTGGCTTCTTCCGGTAGTTCTTCTCGCTAATTTTAGCGCTCCTTCAATAGCTTCTGTTCCAGAATTAACTAAATAAGTAGTGTCTAAAGGAGCAGGTAGTAACGAAGCTAAAAGCTTGCAATACTCAACCGCTGGACTTTGCGAGTATTCACCATAAACCATTACATGAGAATATTTATCTAGTTGATCCTTAATAGCTTGATTGACTCTTGGGTGTTGATGGCCTAGGGAACATGCAGAAACTCCAGCCACAAAATCAAGGTATTTTTTGTCATTGGTTGAATATATATAGGAACCTACAGCATGCGAAATTTCCATACCTAATGGATAAGGAGACGTTTGTGCTTGATATTTCAGGAAATCGGTATTCAAAATGTATACGTTTATTTATTCATATTTAGAAAACGGAATACTGCGACTAAACACTATTTTTTAGTTTTCTTTTTATCGTAATTCAAAGTTTCTTTTCGGATTTTCATCGGAATGGCTTCTTTTGCGACTGCTGCTTTTGTAGCCTTGGCTAATTTTTCATTGTCCTCATTTTCTTCGGGTGGAAAAATGTCATCCTTAGATTTAATTCGTTCATCGCCGCGCCAGACTAATCCTCTCAATTTTCTGGCATTTTCTGGCAATTCCTTTTCAGGGAAAATATCACCATCTACTTGCTGGAAAAAGGTAATAGTTTCAATTTCATTTTTTTCTAAAATAAGATTGATTTTGCTACTCTTGTTTTTATTAATGCCAATGAGCTCTTGCGCATCATTTCGCATATAATAGATCACTTCGGCATTTTTTACAATATCGACATCGTGCAGTTTTCCTTCTTCAAATTTACCGTAAAGATTTTGTCCTTTTACTTGATTGTAACCGGTTCCTAAAGTATCTCTGGAGACTAAAAATGTATTTTCTAGCACTTTAAGCGAATCTAGTTTTTGGGTAGTGTTGTTACCAATAAGGTGCATGATATCGCCTGTAATTTGGCTTTCGGCGTTCCAAAGTATGGGATTCCCAATCATTTTTGTCAAAGCTGTTTTAGAACTCGAATGAATCGAATCACATTTACCACTCATGTCCGTTTTATAAAACCGAACATTATTAAACGCTCGGATAATTCGGTTGCCCTCTTTTCCCGTAACCATTAATTTTTTTCCGTGGATGTAAACAGAATCATTTTCTACAAAATTTACCGCAACTGGTCGCTTAGTAACATACATAGAATCTAGTTTTTTATATACTTCGGCATAATGTCCTTTTACAATCCCGCGATTGATAGAATCAGTTATTTTTACATTACGTGTTGCCGATGCAAATTCTCGATTGCGATCATAATATAGACTGTCGCCTTTTATCACTCGATCATCGTACCTTATATAAGATTTATTTAGAAAATGAGCCAGATTTTTTTTGGTATCATAAAACCCTTTTTCAGTATAAATATAATTGGCTTTGCTGGTAATGGTAGAGGGTCCAAAAAGGTAAGAATGCCCAGAATTACTAAAATAATCCAAATGATTCGACTTGATTACATAAGTAGGATTTGTGATTGTAACTGCAGTCAAGAATTGAAACTTCTTTTGTTTTACAAAATACCTGCCTGAATTACTTTTTAGTGTATTGTCTTTATTGGTAATAGTTCCAGGAGTATCATAAAAAACTTCTTGAATATTTCTATCAAAATTAATGATTTCGGTAACTAAAGTAGCATCTGGAGAACTCATCACTGCATCTCCCGAAGCATATGCTTTTTTTACATTTCCGTTATATTCCGCGTATTTACTATTCAAAAACAACGTATCGCCTTGTACCATTTGCACATTTCCAAAGGCTTTTATATAATTTTCTTTTTGAAAATAATACGCTTTATTGCACGTCATAACAACACCATCATGATTGACTCTTACGTTCCCAATAAGCAATAAAGCATCTGGAATTTCTGTCTGGTTGACATCAGCAAAATCAGAATTTTCGACAATTATTTTTTTAGGAGCTTGCGCCAAAACCAAATGCGAAACTAATAACAGCAAACAATAACGAAGGAAAAAAAGCGATTTTTTCAATGGATTTAATTTTTGTCAAATTTATGAAAAAGGAAACAATCCTAATCCATATTAGGATTTATTTATAATTAGTCCAAGGCAGGAAATTCATTTACACAATTTTCTAAAGTTATCAACAAATTCGAATACTCTTTCGTTGTAGTAATCTTGTTTTAGGTCCAACGTAATAAATTTAGATTGGCAACGACTTGAAGTATTTTAAAAACAGTAAATTTAAAAATTGATAGGCAATTTGCCAAAATGAATTGAGATCAGAATTAATAATTTCATAAGATGAAAAAAGTATCTATTGTTGTTGGGATTAGCATGCTGCTTTTAGCGAGTGGGTGTAAAACGAAAGATTTAAAAATGAACACAGTACAGGAAGAGACAGTCTCTCCTAAAAAGGAAGTCGTTTATCAGGTTTTTACTCGATTATTTGGAAACAAAAATACTACCAACAAACCTTGGGGAACCTTAGAAGAAAACGGAGTAGGGAAGTTCAATGATTTTACACCTAAAGCGCTGCAGGAAATTAGGGATTTGGGTGTAACTTATATTTGGTACACAGGAGTTCCGCACCATGCTTTGATACAGGATTACACTGCAATTGGAATTTCTAATGATGATCCAGAAATTGTTAAAGGTAGAGCTGGTTCCCCTTACGCCGTGAAAGATTACTACAATGTAAATCCTGATTTAGCTATTAACCCAGCAAATCGTTTGCAGGAATTTGAAGCTTTAATTGCACGAACACATCAAGCGGGATTAAAAGTAATAATAGATATCGTTCCCAATCATATTGCTCGTAAATATGAAGGTAAAAACAATCCCGTTGGAGTGAAAGATTTTGGTGCGAATGACGATGTAACTGTTGCCTACAAAAGAGATAATAACTTTTATTATATACCAAATTCTAATTTTGAAATACCAGAAACTATCAAGCCACTAAACGGTGAAAAAAATATATTGGTAGATGGGAAATTTGATGAAAATCCGGCAAAATGGACTGGTAACGGTTCGCGAATGGCAAAACCGGATAAAAATGATTGGTATGAAACAGTAAAAGTAAATTATGGTATTCGCCCAGATGGCTCAAAAGATTTCCCTGAGCTTCCTGCTGGTTTTGAAACTAAATCTCATAAAGAGCATTATGATTTTTGGAGCGGGAAAGACGTGCCAGATTCTTGGAACAAATTTAGAGACATCGCATTATATTGGACCGCAAAAGGAGTAGATGGTTTCCGATATGATATGGCCGAAATGGTTCCCTATGAATTTTGGAGCTATATGAATTCTGCTATTAAAGTGAAAAATCCAAATGCTTTTTTATTGGCCGAAGTGTATAATCCAAAAGAATATCGCAATTATATTCATTTAGGAAAAATGGATTATTTGTATGATAAGGTAGAAACGTATGATAAATTAAAGGATATCATTCAAGGGAAATCGTCGCCAGATGGATTGTCTGACATACAAAACGGATTAGCAGATATTGAGCATCATATGTTGCATTTTCTGGATAATCATGATGAGCAGCGATTGGCAAGTCCAGAATTTGCAGGAACACCACAAAAAGGAAAACCTTTAATGGTGGTATCTACAACTATTAGCACGTCGCCTACAATGGTATATTTTGGTCAGGAAGTGGGAGAAGCTGGAAGTGAAAATGCAGGATTTGGAACGCACTCAAGAACATCAATCTTTGATTATATTGGGGTTCCAAATCATCAGCGCTGGATGAACGGTGGTAAATTTGATGGTGGTCAATTGACGCAAGAGGAAAAGGACTTGCGTGATTTTTATAAAAGACTATTGAATTTCTCTTTGAATAGTTCGGCTTTAATGGGTAAATTTGAAGAAATTCAAACGGTTAACCGACAAGTTACAAAAGGATATGACCCTGGAATTTACGCTTTTACACGTTGGTCTGACGTTCAAAAGTTATTGGTTGTTATTAATTTTTCGGGACAAACTACAAGTGCATTCGAACTAAAAATCCCATCAGATATCATTCAAAAATGGAATTTGAAAGACGGAAATTATACAGTTACGGATCAATTATACCATAAAAATTCTATTCAGGTACAGGTTTTGAATGGGGAAGGAAAAGCACAAATTACGATCGCACCTTCAGAATCATTCATTTATCAATTTTAAAAATAAATTTTTGTAGTAGCATAAGAAAAAAAAATGCTGATATTAAATTATATCAGCATTTTTTTACGGTAAAGTGAAAGCTATTTTTTTGCAACAGCACCATAATTCTCTTCTACTTTTTTCCAATTGATAACATTAAAAAACGCATCGATATAATTTTTTCTACGGTATTGATAATCTAAATAATAAGCATGCTCCCAAACGTCTAAAGCTAAGATAGGAGTTCCTGGAACAACTGCATTTCGCATCATTGGATTGTCTTGGTTATCAGTCGCAGTTACTTGTAACTTCCCTGTTTTATCAACGATCAGCCATGCCCAACCGGAACCAAACTGATTTGTTGC
>JAYTBZ010000031.1:0-10984 GCA_043736705.1 Flavobacterium sp.
GGATTTTTATTAGGAACTTCGATTCCAATAGTTCCTTTTCCTGGAATAGGCGCAATAATACGAATTCCTAATGCCGAGAGCGATAAAGCAATATCATCCTCTAAACTCTTGATTTTCGAAATACGAATTCCTGCTTCTGGCACGATTTCATATAATGTAACCGACGGACCTACGGTAGCCTTTATTTGTGCAATTTCAATTTTGTAATTGCGTAGTGTATCTACAATTCGGTTTTTATTTTCTTCTAACTCTTCTTGGTTGATTGTAATTCCACCAGTAGAATATTCTTTTAATAAATCTAAAGTCGGAAATTTAAAATTAGACAAATCCAAAGTCGGGTCAAACAATCCGAAGTCAGCGACCAATCGTGAAGCTAAATTTTCCTCAATAATATCTTCTTCTGGAGCAGTTTCTATAACAAAATTTTCGTTAGGAGTTACAATAATTTCTGGTGTTGCTATGGGTGTAACTTGCATGGCAAGTGGCTTTACTATAGGATCTCTATTAATATCAGATGGATTATTAATGGTAGGTTTTAATGCTTCTTTGTTGATTTCAAATTGCGAGCCATTCGTTTTTAAATGAATCTCGTCTACTTCATCAACAGCAACGGCAAATTCTTCTAAGTTATAACCGTTTTTGCCAGTATTTATTGGATTCATAATTGGAGTAACTTGCATTTCTTTTTTGGTAGTATCAAAAAAAGTTTGAATACGCTCTGGTGACAGTTTAATTTTGAAAATTATATAGATGATTAATCCAAATATCAAAATCAATAATGTACCGGTCTTACCAATATAATCTTGAAGTAATAAATTTAATTCATAACCAATAGTTCCACCCAGTTCCGGTAAGGAGGTGGCAAAAAATCCAAATAAAATGGATAAAATAATAATCACAAATAAATCCCAAAACCAAATATTTTTTAATTTTCTAGCAGGAATTCCGAGTATTAAATAAAGGCCTGTCAAAAAAAACAAACGCACTATTATGAAGGCTGCAACCCCAAATCCTTTATAAATAAGTATGTGAGCTAGGAAAGCGCCAAATTTACCCAGCCAATTTTGAACGATTTCATCTCTATTTTGCAGTTCATTAACTGCACTTTGATCTTGTTGTCCGTAAATGAAAAAAGAAATAAACGCCACTAATAGCGCTATCGAAAACAATACCAATAATGCTCCAAAAACAATCTTATGTTGCTTAGTGATTTTTAATGGATGAACTGACTCCGTTTTTGTGCCGCTCGCTTTATCTGTAGCTGTTGCTTTTTTTATTTTTGCCATTCTTGAATTGGATAATTTCTAAAGAAATAGTGGGAGATAAATGATTAAACCGATAATTACAGCTGTTAAAGCGGCAAAAAATACCGCTCCAGCAGCAATGTCTTTTATAAAGCCAATTCTTTCGTGAAAATCGGGATGTATGAAATCAGCCATTTTTTCAACGGCTGTGTTTAGGCCTTCCACACTTAAAACGAACCCTATAGCTAGTGTTTGAAAAAGCCAATCCGTTTTGGAAATATCAAAATAAAAACCTGCGATGGTAACTAGTATTCCAAGGGAACATTGTACCATTATACTGTGTTCAGTAGTAATCAGTTTTAAAGCTCCTGCAATTGCATATTTAAAACTTTTTATTCTTCCGTAGAAAAAAGTATTGTCTTTTTGAAATTCCATTAAATACGATTAAAGTACCGCTAATGCAGCTTCGTAATTGGGTTCATCTGCGATTTCAGCAACTTGCTCTGTATGTATAATAGTTCCGTTTTCGTCAACAACAATAACTACTCTGGAATGCAATCCAGCCAATGGTCCATCAGTAATTTCTAAACCATTTGTTTTACCAAAACTCCCTTCAGGAAAATCTGATAAATTCACTACGTTTTCAAGACCTTCAGCGCCACAAAAACGATTTTGAGCAAAAGGCAAATCTCTAGAAATACATAGAACGATAGTATTTTCTAAAGCACTTGCACTTTCGTTAAATTTACGAACAGATGCTGCACATGTTCCCGTATCTATACTAGGAAAAATATTTAAAACCAGTTTTTTACCTAAAAAATCACTTGCCGATGTAATAGAAAGATCCGTTTTAACTAATTTAAAATCAGCTAATTTAGTACCTACTTTTGGCAATTCCCCTGAGGTGTGTATTGGATTTCCTCCTAATGTTATTGAAGCCATGTTTTTTGTTTTTTTGTGAGGTTCAAAAGTATGAAAATTAATTCAGATTTAATCTTCAATTATTGGTTTATCATTTGATTTTTTTGAAAGATAATGCTATTTGTAGCACGTTTTTATGTGCCACTGAAATTAACTTTTTAATGAAATTACATCCATTAAATTTAACATCCAGTGTATCACACGAATTTATAAACTTCAAAAGGGCGTTCGTTTTATACAAAACGGACGCCCTCTCTTTGAAACAAACAATTAACTAACTTTTATTTTGATTCCTGAAATAACAGAGATGCAGAATTCATACAATATCTAAGTCCCGTAGGATTGGGACCATCATCAAAAAGATGTCCCAAATGACCATCACAGCGCGCACATACTATTTCACCCCGAATCATTCCCAAACTTTTATCAACAATTTCTTTTACTCTGTTACTATGTATTGGCGCATAAAAACTTGGCCATCCCGTTCCTGAATTAAATTTTGTTTTAGATGAGAATAATGGCAATTTACATCCAGCACAAAAATAATGTCCTTTTTTGTGGTTATCATTGTATTTATTTTGGAAGGGTCGTTCGGTACCTTTCTCGCGTAGTATAGAATACTGTTCTGTTGTCAAAATTTTTTTCCAAGACCCATTGGTCATAACAACCTTTTTCAAAGAAATATCTGTCAATGACATTATCGGATATTTTTGGTTAGTTTCGATAGCAGTACTTGCTGTTCTCTCTTTTTCATTTGCCTGTATGCACGCCATGAAACTAAAAATCAGTAGTGGAAGTGCCAAAAAATATAGGTATCGTTTCATAATTTAATGATTAGGTTTTAATTTTCCTTTGTATGATGTAATAAACTTATTGTATCGTGGCATTGAAACCCCTTGTACGTAAGGTTCATTGGGATTGTTAACTACATAATCCTGATGGTAGGACTCAGCCTGATAGAAATCTGCAATTGGTTTTACTTCTGTTACTATTGGAACATTAAAGACGCTATTTGCAGTAAGCTCCTCGATTTTATCCTCTATTATTTTTTTCTCTATTGCATTAGAATAAAAAGCAATTGATCGGTACGAAGATCCTCGATCAGGTCCTTGTTGATTTGGTGTTGTGGGATCATGTGAAGCAAAAAAAATAGCCACTAATTCTTTGTATGACACTACTTTTGGGTCATAAAAAACAGCTACTGATTCTGCATGCCCGGTTCTATTTGAACTTACATATTCATAGTACGGATTTTTAACAGTCCCACCCGAATAACCCGAAACTGCTTCCTCCACTCCTACTATTGCTTCAAAAACATGTTCGCTACACCAAAAGCAACCAGACGAAAAAACTGCAATAGCTTTTCCCTTTTGTGGCGCAAGAGACAATTTTTCAGTTTTAGAGCTACAACCCATAATCACCATTAAAACTAAAATATAAACTGTTAATTTCATACTATTCTTTTTGCTGATTTCTAATGAAATGATTTAAAATGAGTTGCTGTACTATTCGTTTTTAATTATTTTGCAAAACGCTTTTCAATTGCTTAATATACTGTAATATACGAAGCTTTTGTATTATTAGTTTGCCTCTAAATCTTAAATTTTTGTTAGTTTTTTAAAAGTAAATTTTTAATGTCTTTTTTTAAATAATTCATCCGGAAACATACAGCACAAGCCAATATTTTTTAATTAATCTTGCTGTATTGATGCAGCTTAATTTTTACACATACATATTGAACATTTAAAATCTATGAGATAACAGAATTTATTTTTATATTTATAAATTACAAATTCTATTAAAGAAATAAACCAATTCACTAAAATGCTTTGTGTTCAATTTCGCTGAATAACAACTAAATAAAACATCATTACTATGAAAAAATTGTCAGTTACATTATTGTTTTTACTACAAATGCATGCTGTTATCGCTCAAAATAAAACTGAGGATGTTACTCTTACCGATATGTTAAAAATTAAAACTGTTGGCAACATCACGGTATCTAAAGATGGAAAAAGAGCTGCTTTTACGGTAAATACAATTGAAAATGATGAAAATAACAAACTGGATTACAAATATCGTTCGCAGATTTTCACCACAACAATTTTAGGAAATGATGCACCTGTACAACTAACCACGCACAAAGATGGAGCTAAAAAACCAGCTTGGAGTCCTGATGGTAGGCAAATAGCTTTTACTCGATCTGTTGAAGAAAAAAATCAAATATTCATCTTGTCTATGGAAGGTGGTGAGCCCATGCAATTGACTAAAGATAGATATGGTGCAAGCAATCCTAAATGGTCTCCAGACGGCAAAAAAATACTGTTTTCATCCAGTATACCGTTACGAGATTTACTGCAAGACTCTATATTGAACCCTTCAAAATCTATTCCTTCATGGACGATGGAAAAGCCTGGTTTTGACAAAAATGAGCATTTAGTAATCAATAAAGAAAAACCAAATCCAAACGGAAATTTAACCGAAATTAGAGCGTATCTGGATAAAAATGCAACCGATAAAAAAGCAATTGTGCTTAATAAATTGAATTTTCAAAGTGAATCAAACATTTCATCAGAAACGAATTTTAATCATTTTTTAGAAATAAATGTATCTAAAGATGCTGTTCCAAGACTACTTACAAATGGCTTTTATAATTTTAGTACTGCTGATTATACTCCAAACGGGAAACAAATAATTTTATCAGGTGATGTAGATACTTCAGAAAATCAAGATCGATCCTTGGAAAGTGAGATTTTTATGATGGATGCAAATGGAGAAAATTTCAAAATGCTATTGGGTGAAAACGGAAAAAGATACAATAGCGCCTCACTTTCGCCATCCGGAAAATGGTTGGCTTTTCTATCCAGCAGTACCTCATTCATATCCGTTCCGTCATTATCGATAATGCTACTAAACGGAACTGAAAAAGATATAATAACCATTCCTTTTGATCGAAACAAATCAAATCTTATTTGGAGTAAGGATGACAAATACTTGTATTTTACCGCTCAAATGAACGGCGGAAACGTACTGCACAGAATCAATACATTAACTCAAAAAATAGAGGCTCTTTCCAGCACTGATAATGGAATATCCAGTTTCGATATTGTAAATAATACGATTATTTATTCAAAAACTCAGGTGTCCAATCCATCTGAATTATATGTTGCTGACGCTAATTTGAAAAATGAGAAAAAAATTAGCTCATTTAATGATTGGGTTGCTGCTAAAAAATTATCATATCCGGAAAAGAAAACATTCCAAAACGAATTAGGGATGACTGTAGAATATTGGATTATGAAACCATCCAACTATAAAGCGGGAGAAAAATATCCATTATTGCTTGAAATTCATGGTGGACCATCAGCCATGTGGGGACCTGGTGAAGAAAGCATGTGGCACGAATACCAATATTTTTGTAGCAAAGGATACGGTGTAGTATATAGTAATCCTAGAGGCTCCGGTGGATATGGATTGGATTTTTTAAGAGGAAATATCAACGACTGGGGGAAAGGTCCATCTAGTGATGTACTAACAGCTTTGGATAAAACTGTTGAAGAGGGCTGGGCAGACCAATCTAAATTGCTGATTACGGGTGGTTCCTATGCGGGGTATTTGACCGCTTGGATTATCAGTCATGACAACCGCTTTAAAGCAGCCTGCGCACAACGCGGTGTATATGATTTAAATACTTTTTTTGGTGAAGGAAACGCATGGCGATTAGTTCCTAATTATTTTGGAGGCTATCCATGGGAACCAAAAGTGAAGGAAATTCTAGCTCGTGAATCACCTATCAATTATGTGCAAAATATAACAACGCCATTTATTATTTTTCATGGAGGCAATGATCGAAGAACCGGCTTTGTACAAGCAGAAATGATGTTTCGAAGCCTAAAAGTATTAAACCGTCCAGTAGAATTTGTTGTACATCCCGGGGCCACTCATGAAATTACACGCGCAGGTGACAATCGCCAGCGTATGGACCAAATGTTGCGTACCTATGAGTTTTTTGAAAGAACAATTGATAAAAAATAAAATTATATACTTACAACCATAAAATATAATTAATACTTTTTCTAAAAAAAATCCCTGTCAAATTAAAATTTGACAGGGATTTTTCGTTTAAAACGCATCTCTTACAATGTAGCCATATCAATAACAAATCGATACCGAACATCGCCCTTTTCCATACGCTTGTAGGCATCATGAATATTTTTAATATCAATCATTTCGATATCTGAAACTATATTATGTTCTGCGCAATAATCTAACATTTCTTGTGTTTCTGGTAATCCACCAATGAGGGAACCCGCCAAGCTTCTTCTACCGCCTATGAGGCTAAAAGCATGTACTTGATACGGAGTTGGAGGAACTCCTACACAAATATGAACACCATTAACTCGCAATAATGATAGATACATATTTAAGTCATGTGGCGCAGAAACGGTATCTAAAATAAAATCGAATGAACCAGCCACACTAGCTATTTGCTTTTCGTCTTTGGTTACGATAAAATTATGAGCACCTAGTTTTTTCGCATCAGCTTCTTTACTTGCAGATGTACTCAATACAGTCACTTCAGCACCAAAAGCAACACCAAATTTAACGGCCATGTGACCTAAACCTCCTAAGCCAAGAACAGCTAATTTATGGCCTTTACCAACTTTCCAATGTTTTAATGGCGAATACGTTGTAATTCCTGCACATAATAATGGGGCAACTGCTGCTAAATCTAATTTGTCCGAAATATGCAAAACAAAATCTTCGTGAACAACAATTGTATCTGAATAACCACCGTATGTAGGAGTTACGCCATCTTGACCTAATGCGTTGTAAGTATCCGTTCGGCCTTTTATACAAAATTGCTCTAAGCCCTCTTTACAATTCTCACAACTTCTGCAAGAATCTACCAAACAACCCGTTCCTGCTAAGTCTCCAACTTTAAATTTCTTAACGTGACTACCTATTTGAACTACTTTGCCTACAATTTCATGTCCGGGAACCATTGGATATATAGAACCTCCCCAATCGTTTTTTATTTGATGCAAATCACTGTGACAAACTCCACAAAAATGAATATCAAATTGTACGTCATGTGGCCCCAATTCTCGTCGTTCAAAATTCCAAGGAGCTAAATCTGTGGTAGCATCTTGTACTGCATACCCTTTTGTTGGTATCATAATTTTCTATTTTTTATAAATTTATGAAATTTATTCCAGTAACGATTTCAGAAAGCGCTTTGAAAACCAACTTTTAACAATACTTTATTTAAAAAATAATAACCAAATATCCCCAAAATACTCCGCCAGAAATAAAGAGCTCAAAACAGCAACAATTATATCATTGGCTTTGAATAAAGTAATATTTATATTTCTAAAATAACTTCAAACAATGATTATCTTTAATAAAAAAACATGAAAACACAATCTTATAAAAATCATATTCGGTTTTACCCACCGCATCATTTTGTTTATTATCCAATAATAATCACATTTTTAGCTTTCAGTATTTATTTTATTTTCACAACTAATGAACCTTTAATCTGGACATTTATCAGTGTTGTTTTTGTTGTGCTTTTTGGACTGGCTTTTATGCTACGCCAACATTACGCCTTAACGTTACAAAACCGAATTGTGCGACTGGAACTAAGATATCGATATCTCGCTACAACCGGAGAACGATTTGAGAAATTTGAAAATCAATTAAACGATAGCCAATTATTTGCCTTGCGATTTGCAGCAGATGAAGAACTCCAAAATCTTGTAGAAAGAACTTTGCATGAAAATCTTACTGGAAAAGATATTAAAAAAGGAATTGTGAATTGGAAAGCAGATCACGAAAGAGTTTAAAATATTCGAGTTATTTACAAATAATCTAATTTTTAAAGCCTATTAATATTGTTTCTTTGCAATACACAATAACGAACCTCAACTTCACTATAAAATTCTTAAATGTCCGAATATTTTCAAGATATCGAATACAACAGCATCACTTATGGTGAAGATGAAGTTAATTTTAAAGAATTTGAATGCTGTACATTTAACAATTGTAATTTCTCGCAGTGTGTATTTCTTTCTGTAACATTTATAGATTGTACTTTTAACGATTGTACTTTTAGCAACGCCAAAATAAATTATGTAGCCTTTAGAACGGTAACTTTCAATCGATGCGAAATTAAGGAAGTTAATTTTGCTATGTGCGATAAATTAATTTTTGAAATTGCTTTTGAGGATTGTGTGTTGGATTTTTCCAAGTTTTATACCCTAAAATTAAAAAGAACTTCTTTTACCAATTGTAGTCTTATTGCAGTAGATTTTATGAGTACGGATTTGACCGAAGTTCTCTTTGAAAACTGTGATTTATATCGTTCTGAATTTGCAAAAGCTATTGCCAATAAAGCAAATTTTAAAACCAGTTACAATTACACTATCGATCCTAAAACAACTAAATTAAAAAAAGCAGTATTCGCTTTAGAGGGATTAAAAGGGTTACTATACAAACACGACATTCAAGTACATTAGCGTGGCCTTAAGCGCACAATAATTGTGAATTTTTGAAAAATACTTGGCTAAAATAAATGTGCTTTTGGAATAAAAATATAGAATTTAGCTCCAACATTTGGTTTTGCTTTTACTTTAATGAAACCTTTATGATTTTCCACAATTCTGCTACAAATTGCTAATCCAAGTCCTGTTCCTGAATATTTTGGATTGGTTTCTAAACGTTTAAACAATAGAAATATCTTGTCTGAATATTCTTGTTTAAAGCCAATTCCATTATCAGAAACCATAATCTTATAATAATCATTTTTATTGGTTATTTTATAATCCAGCATTTCTTTTTCTGTAATTTTATTGGCTGTAATACTCACATGCGGGATACCCTCTTCCTTACTATACTCCAAAGCATTAGAAATTAAATTAATAAAAAGCTGTTTAATCTGGAAAGGAATTGCTTTAATGGTAGGTAAATTTCCAATAGCGATATGGGCATTTTTATCATCAATAGTTGAGGACAAATCTTGAAGTACCTCTTCCAAAATTTTGTTTAGATTTGTTGCAACAAAAACTTTATCCCCTTTTATAGTTCTGGAATAATCAACTAAATCAATTAATAAAGTCTGCATTCTATTTGCCGTAAACCGAATTTTAGAAAAATAGTCTTTACCCTGTTGAGAAAGTAAATTCAATTCGTTTTCTTCAAATCTTGAAATAAACATTTGAATTTTTCGTAGTGGTTCTTGCAAGTCATGACTCACAATATTGTTAAATGCCTCCAGTTCAGTATTGATATATTTAAGTTCTTTGTTATTTTCCTCTAACTCTAGTGTTTTTTTATATTGATTGGTGATGTCATAGTTTACCCCAATTTTAATTAGCTCTCCAGCTCCATTTGTAGTAAAACTTCCTACTGCAACGATGTATTTAATAATTCCATCTGGAGTCAAATACCGAAACACCATAGAGGTCGATTGGTGATTTATTAACGAATCCGTATGCACTTGTGTAACATATGCTAAATCATCCGGATGAATATATTTACTGGTGTTTTCTAAATTAGGTTCAAAAGCATTAGGCTCCACTCCCATCAAACGAAAAATATTATCAGAGAAGGAATATTTACTAGTTTCAACATTGACCATCCAATGACCAAACCCTGCTGTCATTTCTGCAGTGTTATAGGACTCATTCAATAATTTTAATTGATCATTTGCTTTTTTAAGTTCCTCAATATCAATATTCATTTTTTGGAAGGAAAGCAACAATATCAAAAGAGAAAGAATCACCAATAAAAAGGCTGTAATAATGGAGTCACGCAATTCAAATTGATGATTGTTATTTTCAAATTCCGTTTTTATACTCTCTGAAAATATGATTTTTGTCACAAAGGAATGCATCTTTTCTGTAATAGTACTGCTCTTCAGTAACATCTGATTTATTGCGAGTGGATTAGACTTTTTACTTTGTGCCAGCAGTAATGTCCTTCTGAATAACTTGAATTTAAGATCAATCAGTTTTTTTAAGCGGTCAATATCATTGTATCGAGCGATATCATTTTTTGTTAAGAGCTCTAGCTTTGTTACGCTTTCTGCGATTTTACCTCTATTTAAAAAACGGTCTTCAATATACCTGTCTTCTTTTGTGATAATGTAACTGCGTAAATTCATCTCGTAATTGCTAATTACGGATAAAAGTTTTTCTAATTCGAGTTGCGTTTGGTTTGAATTTGAAATTAATTCAACGGTTGAGTCCAACTTTTTCATTTGGGAATAAAACATAGAAGCAATATAACAAACAACAACAATTGCAATAGCTAAAGCTATTTTAAACACTTGTGCGTTTTTATATAGTCCAAGAATTTTCATTTACTCCTTGTTAAATGCTAAAGAAAAAGGTTTCAATATTTAACCCCGAAGTGTGAAACTGCCAATTCATATTGACCACTTCTTTGATTACTTTTTTCAATTCAGAAAAATCATTAGGTTTTTTAATGTAGATATTCGCCCCTTCTATAAAAGTATCTTCAATATCTTTTTCTGATGAAGATGTGGAATATATTGCTATTGAAATATCTTTAAAACGAGCATTAGATCTTATTTCTTTTAGACAATCTATTCCTGTTTTTCCGGGCATATTTAAATCCAGAAACAAAACATGAGGCAAATTAATTTCAGGATGTATCAAATAATCCATGAGATCATTACCATCTTTGAATAGAGTTAACTTATTATTCATTTTAAGCTCTTGTATAGCTTCACTAAAAAAAGTGCGATCATCTTCGTCATCGTCAGCTAAAAGAATATGCATTGAATCTTGGTG
>JAYTBZ010000032.1:0-24855 GCA_043736705.1 Flavobacterium sp.
ATTCACCGCTGGGAAACATTGGTCAACCCACAAAAAGAAATACCACCCGCCATTTTTGCATTAACAGGTATTACCAATGAAATGGTTAAAGATGCACCAATATTTGATTTTATATCAGATCAAGTTTTTGAACTTTTATCAGATCGTATATTTGTGGCACATAATGTTAATTTTGACTATTCTTTTGTTCGTCACGAATTGGAACAAGCTGGTTTAAAATGGACAGCTAAAAAGTTATGTACTGTCAGAGCAGCAAGAAAAATTAAACCGGGATTACCATCTTACAGTTTAGGTAAACTTTGCAATACTTTAGAAATAAATCTTGATAATCGCCATCGTGCGGGAGGTGATGCCGATGCAACAGCAATTTTATTTTCGCGATTACTAGAATGGGATATTGACAAAGTAATGGATGTAATGATAAAGAAAATATCTCAAGATCAACGCTTGCCACCTAATTTACCTCGAGAAGATTTTGATAGATTGCCTGATAAACCAGGCGTATATTACTTTTACGATGAGCGCAAAAAAGTAATATATATTGGAAAAGCTGTAAGCATAAAAAAACGAGTAGCATCACATTTTGGAGGACATAAAATTACATCGCAGAGGCAACTTTTTTTGCGTGATATCTACCATATTACGTACGAAGTTTGCGGAACAGAATTAATGGCATTGTTGCTTGAGTGTAGTGAAATAAAGCAGTTATGGCCTATTTATAACAAAGCTTTGAAGCGCTTTGAACCAAAATTCGGATTATTTGAATACGAAGCAAGGAATGGATATAGATATCTAGCAGTTGGAAAATTAGCCAAAAATCAACATTGTTTAGAAACATTTGATCATATTTATGGAGGCATAAATTTATTACAAGAATTAGCACAAAAATTTGATATTGATAGTAGATTTTGTAAATACGGCGGTATGGCTGATGGTTTTTTTACAACTCAAGAAAATACAATTTCCTTACCTGATGTTAATTTACACAATGATAAAATCCAAGCTGCTATTGATTTTTATTTGAACATTAGAACGAGTTTTGCTATAATTGATAAAGGAAGAACTACCGACGAACGTAGCTGCATCTTGGTAGAAAAAGGACAATTTTATGGTATGGGTTATTTAGATTCTAATGTTGTTATTACTGTTTCGAATCAAATAAAAGAGCACATTAAACAATACAAAACAAATCAATATAGTACGCAATTAGTTTTAAATTATGCCCAAAAATATCCTAGAAAAGTTGTACTTCTTAATAAAGATGAAAATTCAATTTTTTATGATTAGTAATTTTTTTCGAATTTATGTATTACGTTTTATAGTACTATTTCCCGATACAGAAATTAATTTCCCTCTATATCATTGGGTTTGTAGAGTTGTAGTATCCTAATTAGTAAAAATCACTATATAAAATTCTCTTTTAAGATTTTTTATAAACTAAGATTCCTCCTATTGTAAACAATATTAATATTAAAAAATAAATACTAATATTAACAAAAATCAAATAATACTTATCCATAATTGACCATACCATAGATCCTAAACCAAAAACTAAACCTGAAATTGATGTATAAGGTAAAAATCTTTGATTTTTTAAGGTAGCTTCTTTTAGTTTTAAATCAATATCTTTAATTTCTTTCTCTTTTTGTTTTTCTAACACTATATTTTGTAGATACTTTTCCCAACTACCAAATTTTAAAACAGTTTCTCCTTTTTCGGTTAAAGAAGATACCGTATCAGTTCCAGTATTGTTTTTTCCTACGCTTATAAAACTATTATTTTTTAAAAATCTAAATGCTGAATCAAAGTAATCATCATAGTTTTCTCTATCTAATATTTGAGACAATATAGATTCTTCCAATTGGTTTACATTATATGTTCTTTCTATATTATTTACAAAATATAGTATTTGGTATTTTAAATAATCAACATTTTCCATTTAAAATTTATTTTTAGTAATTAGCTACAGCCTTAATTTTAGTATTATCTTTTTTGTAAGTGTCAAAGCTGTTTATGGAACCTTTTGACTTCAATTTAGTTAATAATTCTCTATTGAAACCATTATTATTAAATAATGGTTTATGTTGTTTTACAAATAATTCACTGTAGTTGTATCCGACACTTTTTACCAAAGAAATAAAGTTTTCATTGCTAAGTTCAGTAAAATATAAGTTAATTAATTTGACTTTATTTTCAGCAGAATCTAAATTTTTAACGATGCTTCCAAGAGTATTAAATTCAAATTTAATTTTTGTGGATTTATTAATGATAATTTCTCCAACTTTTTTTGCTATTACCTTATTGTCTATAATTGTTTGTTCATTGAGTTTAGAAATATAGTTTAATTTATTATCAATAGTGATTTTTTCAGATTTCAACAACATAAAAATATCATCTTCATTTGTTTCAAAATCATCTAGATTACCGATAAATTT
This sequence comes from Flavobacterium sp., assembly GCA_043736705.1. Classification (GTDB taxonomy): domain Bacteria; phylum Bacteroidota; class Bacteroidia; order Flavobacteriales; family Flavobacteriaceae; genus Flavobacterium. Next base: position 2,436 of record JAYTBZ010000032.1, read on the forward strand.
TGTAAAATCCTTTTCAACCAATGTTATATGGTTATCAGCAAAAATTTCCCTCAGTATATCATAATTTGATTTAGTTGTTGTGAGCTTATTTATCAGATTTGCTACTTTATTTTCACTCAAATGTTCAAAACTTAATTGAGGATATATATAATAACAGCTGTCTAAAAGTTTGCCATATATGTCATCATTGATTTCGTTACAAACTAACAAATCCGTTTCAAATTCTACATCTTCTTCAGAAAACTTAAGTTTAGATAATTTTGAGCTTATATCTTGTAAATTCAAATACATAATAAGATTTTCATCAATCTTATTTTCGCAATCTGTGTAATAATCAATTACATTACACCATTTAGGCACAACTTTATTATTTACCAAAAGTTGTCTTTTTAATTCAACATCATCAATTTTATTTAAATCTGTAATTTTAGTTTCTACTTTCTGAATTATCTTAATCTTTAATTTTACGTCTAATTCTCCATTATTTAAAAGTTTAAGTAAACTATCTTCATTATCAGAAATATTTTGTTCTAATTTTAAATATACATCTTCTACATAGGTATTTATATTAACGATAATATATTCAATCAATGGTTTGCAGTTAGAATTTAGTATGGTAGAGTAATTGGCACTTTCAAAGGTATCTTCCTTTTCACCATATAATATAAGCATTTGTAAAAGGTTATCCTTATTAATTTGATAGTAGCCATTATTAAATACAAACTCAAATAATTCTTTGGTCTCATCATTTGGATTTTCTAACCTCTCAAAATTAACATTAAGCAGTTGAATAAGTTTAGTGATTTTACTGTAGTAATTTAAATCATCTGTATTCTTTACTAATGAAAGAAAATGAGGTTTTTGCATTATTGCAGTACTCAATGTACTTTTATTTTGGGAAGATAGGATGTCATCTATTTTAGCATATTGAATGATCAATGTTAAATATTTATCTACTTTATGTGGTGTATAATTGCTTTTTAAATAAATATAATCCCAAAATTCTTTCCAATTTTTTACTAATTTTTCTACAAATAAAGTTAACGGCCTATTTTTATCTGAAATATATTGATCAATAAACTCAATTGATTTTTCTCTTTCATTAGATAAAAGTTGTATTATAGAATCATATTTGTCGGAATACTTATTGTAGTTATTTCCTAAATGATCTACTAAATCAAAGTTTAATATTGTATCTCTTTCAAAATACTTTTCATCTATTTTTTCAATTAAATTTTCAATTTTATCACTAAGTTTAAAGCTAAAATCTGTTGAATATCCTCCTTTGACATTTCTTTCAAAAGTATAATCTTCTTTCGTTATTGATACTTCATGGAATAACGAAATATAATCGTTGTAATTTTCATTTATATAACCATTTAAAATAAAATTCCTTAATAATCCATTATTTGAAAAACCATTTAGGTATTCGTTAATATCAACTTCATTGAATATTTGTTTTAAATCCCAATTTTCAATTTCGGATTTCTTTGTTTTTAAATTATCAATTTCCCTCTTTAATAAATAAACTCTATTGTTGTGCTTTGATTCAATTAAATTAACTCTTTCCTGATAATTATAATTTGGATTAACATTTTTTTCAATCTCTGAAAAAATGTATTTTAATTTTATACTGGCTGATTCAGAATATAAATGTCCATTATAATGATTGTAGTTAGTATAAAAAATATTTTCAGTTATTATGTTTTCAAAACCATCATCATTTAATAATTCATCAATTTTGATACTATGTAATGCAGTTCTAGTAGGAAGTTTTGATAAAACTTCATTTATATATACTGCCCTTAATTCAGTAATTCCGATATGTGATTCATTTTCAATATCTACTATTTCAGATTTTTTAAATTCGATTTCAGTTTCTATTTTACTGATAAACTTCGTTATATAACTTTTCTTATTTTTGATTAACTCATACAATTTTCCCTCTTTTTTGTTGAGTATAGTAAAGTCTTTCGGGTCAATGTTTTTATAAGTTATCATCGCAAACAACTCGTCATTATTCTTGATGAATTCAGGTTTTAAGGTTTTTCTATAAATTACAAATTCGTGGAATATATTAGTTAACAATCGCATATCAATATCATCTATGAAAGTAGTTACATCGGATATAAATTCTTTGGTAAATATGCTCTCATCTAAACCAGATTCTTTTATTAAAGTTCTTAACTGTTCGCCAGCATTTGATGAATTAATAAATGGAATAACAGGAATTATGTATTCGAAGAATTTTACTCTTTCTTTTTTGTCGTTAAATAAATCATCTCCTACAGCATACACAAAATTGATTTCTCTGTTTAGGAGTTTTGAATTATTTAATAGAATATTAATTTCTCTAAGTTTTGTGAATATATCTGTACTATCAAATCTATCTAAATCTTCTATTAGAACAACATTGTATTCAGTTACTTCAAAGAAGTATAAGATTTCTTCTAAATGCTCATTAAATACTGATTTATTAGTTTTGTCCCCTAACTCTAATTCTCCTTTTATGTTTACTTTGTTAATCTTTGAGTTACTAAATAATTTTACAAACAATTTAGAAAACAAACCTAAACTAATAAATGCTATTAAAAATATGATTAGTGCAAACCAATCAAAATTCTCTTTATTATCCCAATTATTCGGATTAATTTTATCTAAATAATCGTACTTCAATAATAAAATTGAACTTGAAACCCACAAAATAAAACCAATTGAAATTCCTAATATTTTCCAATCCGAAATATTAATAATTCTTTTAAAGCGAGATTCAGGAATCTCCTCAGGTTTGACATGATAAAATATTTGTTGTAAAATACTAACCTCCAACAATCTTTCTAATTCTTCTTTTTGAAACTTCTTTTCTGCTGGAGTTAAAATATCATCACTTTTTTTCTTATTAAATGAAGCTAATGATATATTTAAGAATTTATATTGTGGATTTAACTCTTTAAACGTTCCTATTATTGTGCTTTTTCCTGAACCATATCCACCAGTTAAAGCTATATTATTAATGCCTTTGGTATCTATTGTTTCATTAAGTTTATCCAAGTAGGGTTGAACCTTTTCTATATCTTCCTTTTTTGTTAAAATCTTAGGAGCAAGTGAACTAATAATAGTATTCTTTTTTTTAACTTCTATCTTTTTTGAAGTAAATAAATATGGTAAAGATTTCTTCATACATGAATTTTTTTGTTAAATTCACAAATATCCTGCCCTATATTAATAAATATTAAATTGTTACTTTTATGCTGTAATTCAATATTTAACAGTGACATTATGTCATATTTGTATTAATAATTTGGCATGTTTTAATTCCAACAACCCAAATTGATTTCTGTAATTATTCCATCAACAGAGGAAAACATACAAATTTTATCGTTTTTATGAAATGAGATTCTTTCCCAAAATTAGATATAATCTTTTAATCAATCGATAGACAATTATTCAATTATCTATTATTGTCTATTACTTTTAATAAAATCATTTTCTCCTTTCTCTTTATTGTTTTTAATAACCTTTTTTACGAAGGATAAGCTAATGTCATAATAATCCACAGTGTTGTTATTATTTTCATTGGTATAATTCGCTGTGAAATATGTTGTTCCGTTTTCCTTTATTGTTTTAAAATCAACATTACTTTGTTTCTGTTTTTCTATAAATATTATTTTAGAACGTCCAATAGAACGATAACCATATTTTCCATTTTCGACTAAAGTACAAACATCTAAACGAACCATTCCATTATCATTTGTGGAAAATAATATTATTTTTATTCTCTCTTCATCTTCTTTCTCATCTATATATGTGTATTCTTTTATAACAGACGTTTTCACGTCAAATTCTATACTTCTTCCATTTTTAATATCAATAGCATTATCTTTCCATGAAATTATACTATCATTTATAAATACTCCATCTTGGAATTGTGATTTTAAGAAATCATGTTTATCTACAATGATAGTATCCTTAATAAAATCGTCAATAATTTCAGATTTATTATTCATGTCTTTCTCTACTGTTTTTTCATTCTTTATTGCTAAGGGCAGGTCTTTTTCTTGCTTTGTAATATTAGGTAAAGCATTTTTTGTTGTGGTCGAACCATTGTTTTTAGTAATAGTTTTAATGTTACCATTAGGACGATTAAATAAATGAAATCCAATCCTTCCTTTTTGCATATAAGGGATTGTTTTAAAGATTATTATATCTAAATGTTTCCTTAGAGATTTCCAGTAATCCACACCTAGATTATTATCTGATTTTGTTTCATCAAAGGTATAATCAGCCCTAGTATTATTTACAATAATACTTCCAACTGCCAAATCATCTTCCCACATAAAACTTGTCAAAGTATTCCCTTTATAGCTATAGTTTACAACATATTCAAAACGGTTGTCTTTTGATGTTTTTACATAACTAGAAGTTTTGTCCGAACTATTCTTAGGGTTAAAGTGGTAACCATTTTGAGTTAGTTTAGAATTCAAGTCTTTTTTGTTTAAGCTAAAGAAGCTTTCAATATTACTCAAAGAACTGAATTCTTGGGAATGTAATAAGTTTGTTAAACTCAAATTAAATATTACGATTAAAATATACTTCATAACAATATTTTTTTCTTACAAATATCTATATTTTTTAAACACTTACACAGGTGTAAGTGAGATATTTTTCATCATTAACTCACTTTGTCCAAATATGATATTATGGACAATTTTACAATAGAACCAATAGAACAATATGTAATAGATGTTGTTAGAAGAATGAGGATAGAGAAGAAAATTTCTCAAAAAGAGCTATCATATGCTTTAAATTTATCAATTGGTTTTATAGGAAATGTGGAAAGTTCAAAGTTTAGAGCGAAGTATAATCTTTCTCACATAAATAAATTAGCAGAAATATTAGAATGTTCTCCAAAGGATTTTCTTCCTCAGACTCCTTTGGAGAATGAATAAATTACTTCTTTATTCAATAATGATACCGACCTAAAAGCACCATCTATCATAAAAGTTTAATTATTTTCTACTATTAAATAAATATTTAGAAGATTTTTGTGTGATATCTTCTCGGGTAAGTCGTTTGTTATTTAATAGAAAACCATCTAAATCTTCAATTTTAAAGTAGATACATTTTCCGTTTGGTTTATATGATGTTAAGATTTTATCTCTCGATAATCTTCGAATATAATGAATACTCTTACCTAAATAAATTGACGCTTCTAATGAATTAGCAAAACCTCTTATTTTTATAAGTTCTACTACTTCTTTTTTTGATATAATATCAACTACCATAATTAATAATTTTAAATGTTTAACCTTTTCGATTTCGATTTTTCGATTTAACATTATCAATCAATAATTACAGTAGTAAATATTTGATAACTGGAACGATTCTTCTATTAAAATATGTACCTACAAATACAAATCAGGCATATTGGCTACCGCATCTATTTTCTTTTTATCTATTACTTTTGCGTAGATTTCAGTAGTTTTCAAATGACGATGTCCTAATAATTTACTAACGGTGTAAATATCGGTATTCATAGTTAGTTGTAAAGTGGCAAAACTATGTCGTGCGCAGTGAAATGTAATGTGTTTATCAATTCCAGCGTTAGAGATCCACTTATGTAATATTTTGTTGTGGTAAGCGCTGTATATCAAGTTTTCAAAGATAAAATCACTATCATTTTTTCTTTCTCCTAAAATCTTAACTGCTTGTTCACTTATTGGTAAATTCTCTACTCCTTTTGTTTTTTGTTGAATAAACTTTATTTGGTATCCGTTTTGATTATCAAAGGAGATATTTTTCCACTTTAGTGCTTTTATGTCGGAAAACCGTAAACCTGTTAAACAGCTAAAAATAAAGGCATTCTTCATTATTGGATAATCACATTCTGTTTTTACTAATGTTTGAATTTCTTCTAACACTAAATACTGTCTATTAGTCTCCTTTTCCTTTATACCTTTCACTCTATTTATCGGATTTTCTACAATCATTTTAGTTTGATACGCTTCTTTCAAAGCGGTTCTTATTTTATTAAAATAGGAGAGAGCAGAGTTCTGAGATAATTTTCCACCGTGTGATGATATTTTATTTGTCAATAGATATATTTTGAAGTTTTCCAAAAAGAAGTCGTCCACTTTTGATAGTTGAATATCTTTACCTTTGCAAAATGTATTTAGATGTTTATATGTACATAGCCATACTCCCCAAGTTCCATTCATTTCACATTTTGTATCAACCATTTGTTTAAAATATTCCAAGAATCCTATTTTACCACTCACACTACTTACAAATCCGTGTTTTCTACTTTGTAAGTCCAATATTTTTTGAGCTCTTATCGATTCAGCTAATAATTGGGTTTCTTTATTGTGTTCCTTTTCTAAAAAGTTTTTCGGTTTATCATAAAGGTAAAGTCTCAAAAATTCATAGTTCCTTTTTTTATTTTCTTCATCGTGGTACATCAAAAACAAACTATTCATTTTTGGCTTCCCTTTTTCAGCGTTCTTTTTCGATTGTTGTCCTTTACGTACAGATAAATAAATTTTCATCGTTTCCTCTTTTTTGGTTACTAATTATGGTGTAAAGTCCCCCCTAATTAGTAACACAAACAACAGCAAACCCTATAAAATAACCTACTTTGTAAATTCCATAAACCATAAATTACTTTCTCAATACAGAATATAACTGATGTTTTAGAGGTTTATTAAGGAATGAGAATTCAACCCTAATTCTCAAATAATTCTTACTCAATTTGATTTTTATTTTAGTTTTAATCTTTAACACTAACTACAATACACTTTTAAAGAAGTTACAACAATTTTAATCTGTTATCCGATACTTTATACCAATAAATGATTTTGTGATGTACAACATTGTTATTTTAAATTCAAAGGAATATCTGTTCGTTTTTATAAGGTAAATTATTATTCAAAAGAGTTAATTATATATTTATTTATTAGTATTAATCTGTATTACTGTTATTGGTGGAAGCGATAATAGTAATACAGATTAATGGTAATAATTTTCAAAGGAAAAAGAATAATGATATTTTAAAAAAGGAGTAGTGGTAGTAAAATTATAAAAGAGGATATTTTTTAATATGGACTAATTTATTCAAAGGAAAATAGTAGTAAAAAGGTTAAAAGCAACGACGTTAGTTGTTTGCAGTTTAATTTATCAAATTACTTCTTTGATTAATCTTATTAAATCTATTATAATTTATAAGAACAAAATTGGTGAGATTAAAAAACAAAAATAATAATATAGAAGTACAAAATTGGTGTGGTAGTAAATCAAAATAAGTGAGGTAGAAAAATAAAATTAGTGATGTTTTTATATATTTGTACCATTGAATAAAAGTAGTCAGATTTTAGTAGTCAATTTTATGGAAGATAAAAGTAAATTTAATGTACGATTAAACATAAAACTAAGGTATAAAATATTATCAAATAAGGAGTTGTCTGCCAATGAAAAACTAATATTAGCTTTAGATTACACTTTGAGTTTAAAAAAAGGTTATAACAGTTATACCAATGTATATATTGGGGAGTTATTCTCTTTGCATGAAAATATTATTGGACTTTGTAGAAAAAGTTTACTTAAAAAAGGGTATTTGGTAAAGGATATCAATGATAAACGAATTCATCTATTAACCAATAAATTAGAAAGTTTAGAACTTCCTAAAATCGATGAAGAAGAAACGAAAAATGAAATTGTATGTAATATCCCTTTTGAAATCTACCATAATCCTAATTTAACAACAGGATCAAAATTATTGTGGGGAGAATATAATACAATGAGTAAATCTGAAAAAGGATATTTTAAAAAAAGAGAAACAACCTCTGAAATAATGAATGTTAGTGTTGGAAGTATCTCTAATTGGACAAAACAACTATTTGAATATGGATTTTTAGAAGAATACGAAGTAAAGTCAGAATACTATAAAAAACAAAAAATTGTGAGAACTATACAATTTAGTAGAGAAAAAGAAAAACCTATTGATGATTTTGATATTTAAACGATGTACAACATTCTGAAATTTTTGTATTGTATATTTTGTTATTTTTGAAATTTTAATGAATTCCTTCAATCAAAGAAATAAATTCTTTTTGATTATAAAACTTTAAAAATAATGAATTATACAACTAATTTATTAAGAATTTGTTTAATTGAAAAAGCAAAAGAGCGTAAAACATTGACATATACTGAATTGTATAAAGAATCTGGTTGTGGTTTAAGTGCTGATTTTAGTGACAAATTTGTATTCTATGATTTAATTCGAAGATTAAATGATATTTTAACATGGGAGGTTGAAAGAGGAAGAAGATGTTTAACAATTATAGTTAAGAGGGAAAATGAAAAAATGCCTTTAAATTATTTTTTTAAATTAACTAAATATTTAGGAATTCAATCTAAAAACGAAAGAAATTCAACTTTTTATAAAAAAGAATTAGAACAAGTTTATGCTACATGGGAACATGCTTTGTTTTATCTTACATTTAAGAATGATGTCTAAATAACGTTTTGAAGATCTACTTTTAAAAACAAAAATCTATTTTTTAAACAAACATATTTCAAATTATTTATACTTATTAATCTTCGTAGAGTAACCTCTGAAATTTCAAAGAACACCACAGCTTCTTTTACAGATAAATAATGTTTTGTGTTTAAATCCTCTTTATTAATAACTCGTTTTACCTTTGGAATTACAATAGTATTTTCCTTTTGTAGTTTTCTCCAATTTCTCTTATAACATATTTTAGAACAATAATCATTGGAACACGTTTTTGCTATAAATTCCTCTTTACAATTTATACAGTTTCTTTTTACACTTAACCAGCTCATTATTACTTACCGTTTTTGTTACTATATGATTTCCTTTTGTTTATCTACTAAAACTCAATCCGAAAGTAACAACATAACATAGAAGCCACTTTACGGAGTATGGTATCATAAAATTCCTAAAAAATATCGATTTACAAAACATAGTAACATGATTAGTAACACAAATAGGGTAAATAAGGGTAAACAAAGTTATCTATAAATACATAGAATCCCTTTGTTTATAGCACTTGGAACGTAGAAATATGATAGTTTGATAATGATAGCTACTTCCCGATACAGAAATTTGCGAAAATATTTCCTAGTAACTCATCGTTAGTTACTTGACCAGTTATCATACCAAAATGATACAAGGCTTCACGGATGTCTAAAGCCATTAAATCGCTAGACAAGTTGGTTTCGAGTCCGTATTTTACCTTTGTAATTTCTTCAAGTGCTTTAAGTAACGAATCATAATGTCTGGTATTAGTCACGATTGTTTCGTTGTTGCGTAAGGCGCCAGTATTGACAAAAGAGAGCAATTGATTTTTTAAATCCTCAACTCCTAGTTTTTCTTTGGCAGAAATAAGTAAAATTTCGGGAATTTCATTTCTTAAATTTAAAATTTCTTTTTCATCTAATTTATCTGCTTTGTTACCTATTATTACAAGAGGTTTCAAGGGAAATTGATTTTTAATTTTTTCTAATTCTACTTTTAACTTTAAACCTGAAACTTTAAATTCAGAACTGTCAAAAAGAAAAACCACTACTTGCGCTTGTTCGATTTTTTCGAATGTTTTTTTAATTCCAATACTTTCTACTATATCTTGAGTTTCCCTAATTCCAGCAGTATCGATAAATCGGAAACCAATGCCGCCAATTACTAACTCGTCTTCAATGGTATCACGTGTGGTTCCTGCAATTTCAGATACGATGGCGCGTTCTTCATTCAATAAGGCATTTAAAAGGGTTGATTTTCCCACATTTGGTTCGCCCACGATGGCAACAGGAATTCCGTTTTTGATAACGTTTCCAACTGCAAACGAATCTATTAATCGTTTCAAGACAAACTCAATGCGATTTAATAATTCATAGAATTGAGTACGATCAGCAAATTCAACATCTTCTTCGACAAAGTCCAATTCGAGTTCTATCAGCGAAGCAAAGTTCAATAGTTCTTCTCTTAGTTTGGCAATCTCATTACTAAAACCGCCACGCATTTGCTGCATTGCAATTTGATGTGAAGCTTCATTATCTGATGAAATTAAATCAGCAACAGCCTCAGCTTGTGATAAATCCAATTTTCCATTTAAGAAAGCTCGGAGTGTAAATTCGCCTGGATCAGCCATTCTGCAACCTTTTCGAAGTAATAACTGGATAATTTGCTGTTGGATATATGTGGAGCCGTGACACGAAATTTCAATAATATTTTCGCCAGTATACGAATTAGGCCCTTTAAAAATAGATACTAAAACTTCATCCAAAGTTTTGGAGTCATCCATAATGTGACCCAAATGCAGCGTATGTGTTTTTTGAGTTGTTAATTCTTTGTTTTTGATGGATTTAAAAACAGAATTTCCAATAGTAATGGCATTTTGTCCGGAAATCCGAATTACGGCTATAGCTCCCGCTCCCGAAGGAGTTGCCAGTGCCACTATGGAATCGTGAGGTATCATAAGTATGTTCTGTTTTAGGCAAAAGTAAGTAAAATAGAATTCAATTAGATTGCTCACTGCTACTACTTATACTATTTTTTGAGTAACTCCTAGATTACTGCGATTACGTTATATTAGGATTCAGTTTTGACAATTATACCACATCATTTGTTCTATATTTGTTCCTCATTAAGATAAATTATGAAAACATATCAAGAAAAATTGGAAGGGTACATTGTTTTGCTAAAAAAAATTAATAGCAAATACAATCAAATAAGTATATTGCGATTGCTGACGATTGTATGTTTTATGATTTTCATGTATTTCTACATCAAAAATAATGAATTTGTTTATGTACTTTTCGCTATAGTTCTTTTAGGATTATTTATTTTTTTAATGCGTTTGCACACAAAACTACTTTTCCAAAAGCAAATCCATAATGCACTTATAAAAATCAATGAAAATGAAATTTCCTTTTTACAAAAAAGTACAATTCCTTTTGAAAATGGAGAGGAATTTATTGATTTTCAACATCCATACGCATATGATTTAGATATTTTCGGAGAACATTCCTTGTTTCAAAACTTAAATAGGACCGCTACATTTATTGGAAAAAAAACATTCGCAAACCAACTGTTAACAATGCTGCCGAATGATGAGATTATCAGAAATCATCAAGCTGTAAAAGAATTATCCGAAAAATTAGATTGGCGTCAAGAATTTTTGGCTTTGGCCAAAGTAGGAAATGATAATCGGTCAAATTATGAAACCCTTCTCAAATGGACTACTTTCAATAGCATTCCTTTATCCAAGTCAAGCGTTTATATTTCTTATGTATCACCATTGCTTTTTCTGGGATTTTTGATTGCGTATATTGTATCTTCAAATCTGGTTTACGCTTCAATTTTATCGTATTTATTTGTGATCAACTTAATAGTTTTAGGTAGATTTATTAAGCGAATTCAATGCGAAATATCCAATTCTACTGCAATCGATAAAACAATTCAGCAATATAGTTTGCTCATACAAAAAATTGAAGAAGAAAATTTTAAGTCGGAAAAACTAATTGCTTTACAGCAAAAACTAAAATTTAAGAAAGAAAATGCAAGCGTTCATTTGAAACAGTTAGCCGACTTGTTTTCTAGGATCGATAGCATTTCTAATTTTGTTACTGCAATTGTTTTTAATGGAACTTTTTTATTTAATCTTCATGTATTAAAATCGCTAATTCAATGGAAAAATGATCATGCCGAAGCACTAGAGGAATGGCTCAATGTTATCGGGGAATTTGAAATGTTGAATAGTTTAGCCAATATGTCCTATAACAACCCCGATTTTGTATTCCCATCTTTAAATGAAAATTATGAAGTTGATTTTACAAATTTAAGTCATCCTTTACTACACCCAAAAACCAGAATAGGCAATAATGTGTGTTTTCAACCGCAATCATTTATGATTTTAACGGGTTCAAATATGTCAGGAAAAAGTACCTTTTTGAGAAGTTTAGGAATTAATATGGTTTTATCTGGTATAGGTTCGCCTGTTTGTGCTAGTAAAGCGAATGTGCATCCGCTACCAGTTTTGGTTTCCATGCGATTATCCGATTCTTTATCTGATAGCGAATCCTACTTTTTTGCCGAAATTAAGCGCTTAAAGCAAATTATGGACGAGCTCGAAAACCGACCTGCATTTGTTTTATTGGACGAAATTTTGCGTGGTACAAACTCTGATGATAAACGAAATGGAACAATTGAAGTAGTCAAAAAAGTGATTGCCAAAAAAGCAATTGGAGCCATTGCAACGCACGATATAGAAGTTTGCTTGACTACCAATAAATTTCCAGATGTATTAACTAATAAATGCTTTGAAGTAGAAATAATCAATAATGAACTTCATTTTGATTACAAACTGCACAACGGAATTTGTAAAAAAAGAAGTGCTACATTTTTAATGAAAAAAATGGGAGTTATTTAGTTTAAATTGTTAGACTTCGTAAATTTTTAAACTAATTAGATTTTAGCTTTCAGTTTGTCTTTGCGAGAAACAAAGCTAAGGCACTATCGTGAGTAATCATTTAAATGGAATAAATTCCTCTTTCGTGTGAATGACAAAAAATGAAATAATACAAGCAAAAAACCGTCTCGATTTATCGAGACGGTTTCTTAAATATAAAAGTGGTTTGGTTAATAGCGTATTTGTTAATGATTAGCTGTTTAGCATCACAGGCATAACTAACATCGTAACAGTTTCGCCTTCTTCTAATCCGTCAACGGGAGTAAGGATTCCGGCTCTGTTTGGTAATGACATTTCAAGCATAATCATATCCGATTGTAAGTTGGTCAACATTTCAGTCAAGAAACGAGAATTATACCCTATTTGCATATCATCACCTTGATAATCACAAGTCAATCTTTCCTCAGCTTTGTTTGAATAGTCAATATCTTCAGCAGACACATTCAATTCAGCACCAGCGATTTTCAAACGTATTTGGTGTGTTGTTTTGTTAGAAAAGATAGCAACTCGACGCACAGAACTCAAAAATTGTGAACGGTCAATCATTAGTTTGTTTGGATTTTCTTTTGGAATTACCGCTTCGTAATTTGGATATTTCCCATCAATCAAGCGACACATTAACACATAATTATCAAAAGAAAAAGTAGCATTCGAATCGTTGTATTCAATTTTTATTTCAGCATCTGAAGTTCCTAGAATATTTTTTAAGATGTTCAAAGGTTTCTTTGGCATTATAAAATCAGCCACCTGAGAAGCCGTTACATCAGTACGTGCATATTTCACCAGTTTGTGTGCATCAGTCGCAACAAATGTCAATCCTTGTGGCGAAAACTGGAAGAATACACCCGACATTACTGGTCGTAAATCATCATTTCCGGCAGCAAATATTGTTTTGCTTATGGCTGTTGCCAAAACATCTGCAGGAACAAGTGTTACAGATGGATCATCTAAGTTAACCGATTTTGGAAATTCATCTCCCGGAGCATAAGCCAAGGCATATTTTCCAGAATTAGAACTAATTTCTATCGTACTGTTTTCTTCAACGGTAAAAGTTAAAGGTTGTTCAGGGAATGTTTTAAGGATTTCCAAAAGTAATTTTGCAGGAACAGCAACGCTTCCTTTGCTTTCTGAATCAATTTCTAAAGTAGCAGACATGGTTGTCTCTAAATCAGAAGCTGAAACCGTTAGCACATTATGGTCTAAATCAAATAAAAAATTATCTAAAATAGGCAACGTATTACTGCTGTTTATGACGTTACCTAAAACTTGTAATTGCTTCAATAAGTATGAACTCGATACTATAAATTTCATCTGTTATGTTTTATTTTTTAAGGTATTTCTTTAAATCCGAGATACGATACATTTTACAAATATATCGTAAACTATTCAAGTTTGGAAACTTTTTTATTAACATCTATCTGCTATATTTTCTTTTTCGAAGGAAAGTAAATACGACACCAAAAAGTACCAAAATAAGAATTGGCAATCCGATAGTTAGGATCTGTGTTCGGGTATAATTTTCATAAACCTTTTCTTTATCTAGTAAAGGCAAATCAAGATCTTTGCTTCGAATGTTAATAAGTCCCGTGTCATCCAATAGATAGTTCACGCAATTTATTAGAAAATCTTTATTATCATACAAATTACCAGACCTTTGGTCATAACCCAGTTCTACTGGTTGAAAGTTTTTATCCAATTGGTTTTTTATTAAATCACCATCAGAAATCACAATCATCTTGTTTTTTTGTCCTGTAGGTTGAAACGTGTTTTGTTCAAAGGGTAGAACTCTGTTTTCAAACATGGAATGAAATGGTCCTTCCAATAAAACCGATAATGGAATCTTACCTGTGTTTAAATAATCGTTTGGCGAAGTTTTTTCAGCAACTATGTTTAGATTTATCGTTGTTGGGGTTCCCATTTTTTTTGAATATTGTGAGGATTCCAACAGTATGGTTTTCTTAATTCCATTTTTTAAGGTATCGATAGGATTTGCAAAATCAAATTTGATTCCTCCTAAATTTTTCACAATAGGATGCAAACTATTTGGATACACTTGTGGCGCAAACTTCCAATTAAATTCCTGAAATTGAGTGGCACTTCCTTGTTCTCCAGTCGCAAGTTTTATTGGGCTTCCTTGTTCGTCTTTAACTAAATCAGAGTTAATTCGAATTCCGTATTTAAAAAACATATCATTTAAATTCAAATCTCTTGGATACGCCAAAGTAGTTCCAGAAGGATTGTATAAACTATCCATTTCTGCTGAAACTTGGTCAATTAACCACAATGTTTTTCCACCGTTGATGATAAATTGATCCAAAACTTGTTTCTCAGTATCGGTAAATGTTTCGGTAGGTTTAGCGATAACGGCTAAGTCATATTTTTCTAAAGCTTCCAGACTTCTAATGGGATTTTTGGCAACCGAATCTAATGTAAAAGGTCCAATAAAATAGCTTTCACGTACTTGCAGAAGAAATTTAGCCATCAAAATATCTTGCAATTCTCCATTTCCTTTAATAATTGCAATTTTCTTTTGTTTTTCTATTGTAATTTTATTCAAGCCTTCCGCAATCGAATATTCCAAATGCTGGACAGATCCAATCACTTTCTGTGTAGTTGACGCGCCCATAATATTTTTTAGTAATGGAATATTTACTTCTTTATTATCATAAACAGCAATTGCCCAAGGAAAAACCATCGCTTGGGATTGCTTTCCTTTGTCGTCAACGGTAATGTTTATTGGCGTGAGTCCTTTTCGATACAAATCTTTAATATTGTCCATGCTGGCGTCTTCGTTCTCCAAAGGATCTACGAATTCAAAAACAATATTGGAGTTGTATGCCTGAAATTCTTCGAGTAATTGTTTCGTTTCTTGTTGTAAACGTTTGAATTCAGCCGGTAAATCACCTTGTATATAGACCTTTATAGACAACGGATTTTGAACTTGCTTGATGATATTCAAAGAAGTAGGTGAAAGTGTGTACCTTTTATCTTTTGTTAAATCAAAACGATAAAAAAAAGAACTTCCTATTACATTCACAAGAACTACAATAGCAAAGACAATCAATACTGATTTTAGGTTATTTTTCTTAGAAGTAGTCATTACGATTTTAAAGATTTTAAATTATAAACAGTAAAGGATAGAAAAACAACGGTTATGCTTGTAAAATAAAGTACATCTCTAGTGTCTAATACACCACGGCTCATACTTTTAAAATGATCTTGCATGCCTAATGAAGCAATTATGGTAGACCAATTTGGAATTACAGAAGCTAAACCTTCAAATCCAAAATAGAAGAAGAAACATAAAAATACAGCTACAATAAAAGCTACAATTTGGTTATCAGACAATGTTGATGTGAAAATTCCGATAGCTGAATACGCAGCGATTAAGAATAATAATCCAAAATATGAACCAATAGTGCTTCCCATATCGATATTGCCTTCAGGCATTCCTAAACTGGAAATAATGGCTACATAAATGAATGTTGGGATTATCGCCATTACGATTAAAAGCAAAGAACCAAGAAATTTTCCGTTTACAATTTGCCAAATACTCAAGGGCTTAGTCAATAATAATTCTAATGTTCCTTGTTTTTTTTCATCCGAAAAACTGCGCATCGTTACTGCAGGAATCAAGAATATTAAAATCCAAGGCGACAAGGTGAAAAATGGGGTCAAATCAGCAAAACCAGTATTCAAAATATTATACTCTCCTTCGAAAACCCAAAGAAACAATCCGTTGATAATTAGAAAAATGGCGATAACTAAGTAGCCTATTGGCGAACCAAAAAAGGATTTTATCTCTCGAAGTACTATTGATTTCATATTTTATTTTTGTTTAAACTTTAAACTATTTTTATTCCAAACTTGCTAACTTATCAACGCTCCACGCTTCTGGTTTGTCATTGAATAATTTCTTGGTGAATGTCCAAACATCGTAAAAAAGTTCAGAATTCTTGTAATTTTCTAAATCAGTTTCGGTTTCCCAATAACTGTAAGTAAAGAAAATACTTTTGTTATTTTTGTCCTGATACAATTCTAAGAAACGGTTACCGGGCGCATTTCGTATTTTATCTTTCATCAACTCGAAGTTTTCTAAAAATGCAGGAATATGTTCCTCGTGAAAACTCAATTTTACTATTCTTACAAACATTAGATTTTTGATTTATGATTTATGATTTCAGATTTGTAAACTGATTAGTGAACACTGCTACCTGAAAACTATATTTATTATATCTCTATAATTTAATCCCAATAAGCTATTTGCAGAACCTACCTTAGAGGGATTGCTCCTAAATATGGCAATTTCAAGAAAACCAGCTTCGTTAAAAATGGCTAATTTTTCGCCTTCGTAGGATTTAATCGGATATTTATCAGAACTTGCAATAGCAGAATAATTTGGCAAAATTGTTTTGATATTTTTGGTTTTCAAAACAATTTCGTAAGGTCTTCCTTTGGCCACATCAATAAAATATTTTTTGGAAATATTAGTAACGACATTTCCAAAATGATCAATATAAATTACATTTCCTTTGAGTGAACTTCCATCATCTGAAAGCGTAGCTTGCAAATTTGTGACGTTCTTGATTGTATTAATTTCTTTACCAATAATATTCATTAAACCTCCTTTGGCCAGATGGCAGGCTACCTTTACAAAAACATCCAGGTCGGTAGCTTCGCTTGGTAAACGATCATGAATGTTAATAGCAACTATTTTTTGGGGCACAATTTTTTGCGAAAACATACTTAAAATACCATTATCAGCAGCAATAAAATAATGATCGTTCCATTGCATGACAATATGTTGATTCTCTTTATTGGATTCCATATCAACTCCTACAAGATGAACGGTTCCTTTAGGAAAGCTCGAATACGACGCACCAATTATGTAACTTGCTTCTAATGTGTTAAATGGGTCTATATCATGTGAAATGTCAATTATTTTAGCTTCGGAATACTCAGATAAAATCTTCCCTTTTAGCGCACCTACAAAGTGATCTTTCAAGCCATAATCGGAAGTAAGAGTAATTATTGACATAATTTTGTTTATAACTATTGGCATTGAGTAAACCTAATTTTCATTAGATTTGAGAGACGCAAAGCTAAAGTATTTTTAAATTTATTTTAGTAGAATTTCAATATCAATTAAAAAAACAACTTATGATTAAAAATTTTCTGTATTTCATTCTCTTAGTAACTTGTTTAAAGTCATTTTCACAAAGAATTACTTATAAATCTAATGGAACTGTTCTTAAAGAAAATCAAATAAAATTACAGCCAGATGAAGTTCGAGAACTGCTCAAGAATAATGATAAATTATTGGCCGAATATAATTCTGGCAGATCAAAGAAAACTATGGGGAATGTTTTACTTTTAGGAGGTTTAGGTTTAGTAGCTACTGATTTAGCTAGAGGAGTTTTTTCTGATGGAAAACAAACAACTACACAATATTCTGTACAAACAGAACGAAATTTTCCATCGGCACTTACTTACATAGGACTTGTAGCAGTTGTGGTATCTATTCCTGTAAAAATAGGTTATGCAAAAAAAATTAGAAATGCAGTTAGTGAATACAACAATCAATACGCAACAGGTTACAGCCAAGTCAACACTAAAGAATTAGATATAGTTACCAACGTGAATGGATTTGGATTGAGATTAACCTTAAATTAAAAACACTAAATATAATATCATTTGAACGAAAGAATAATTGAGCTCATAGACATCGCTCCAAAAGACTTTTGGGGCGCTCAAGACACTCATCTTGAAACAATTAAAAAATACTATCCCAAATTGAAAATTGTTGCTCGGGGAACAACCATAAAAGCTTTTGGAGAAAAAGAGGTTTTAGACGAGTTTGAAAAACGTTTTCAACGGTTAATGCTTCATTTTACACGTTATAATACTATTGATAATAATGTCATTGAACGTGTAATTTTAAGTGATGGGCAACAGGTAGAGAGAATGGGTGATCACGATAAAATTTTAGTACATGGAGTAGGTGGGAAGATTATCAAACCGATGACGCCCAACCAGCAATTACTGGTCGATACTATGGAAAAAAATGATATGGTATTTGCTGTTGGTCCTGCAGGAACCGGAAAAACATACACAGGAGTTGCTATGGCTGTAAAAGCTTTAAAAGAAAAACAAGTTAAACGCATCATATTGACGCGTCCAGCGGTAGAAGCTGGAGAGAATTTAGGGTTTTTACCAGGTGATATGAAGGAAAAATTAGATCCGTACATGCAACCCCTTTATGATGCCTTACGCGATATGTTACCCAATGAAAAATTAGAAGATTACATTTTAAAGGGAATTATTCAGATAGCACCATTGGCATTCATGCGCGGTAGAACGCTCGATAATGCTTTTGTAATTTTGGATGAAGCACAAAACACGACGCATTCTCAAATGAAAATGTTCTTAACTCGTATGGGGAAGAGCGCTAAGTTTATGATTACTGGAGATCCAGGACAAGTTGATTTACCACGAAGAACCATATCTGGACTAAAAGAAGCTTTGTTGGTTTTAAAAGATATTGATGGAATAGGAATCATTTATCTGGATGACAAAGACATTGTTCGACATAGATTAGTCAAAAAAGTAATTGATGCCTACAAAATGATTGAAAATAACGATTAGAATTATGGTCACATCGACATCAGATGTCTTAATTTTAGGTAAGTTGCTGGGATGTAATAAACAAATAGTACTTTGTAGCACTTATTATCAAGTTTAAAATTTGAATTGAAAAAACAAAAAAAAACTTCATTAATTCTTACATAAATAGTTGAATTAATGAAGTTAATTTGTAGAACCTTAAAATAAATGTAAATTAAAAAAGTAATGTTTTGTGCGATGTAGAGCAGATAGAAAAAGTGTTTAAAATTGATATATTTCAACTCTTACTTACATTAAAAAGGAATAATATTGAAACTAGATAAAATAAAAGTATGACTTTCTTTTACAGCTAATAATTAAATATTTTCATTTTTGTCTTCAACAATTTTATCGTTTAAATTGGGATAATTTTCTTCCCTTTGTTTTTTATTCGAATAAAAAATGTTCCAAAATGTTAGGCACATATAAACTAAAAAAATTATGCCTCCAATGATAAAAAAACTGATGCTCATGGTTTTCTTCTTTGACGGATTGCTATTGCGAATAATAAAATTGTTCCTGGCCAATGTGCCGAATATAATGCTTCTTCACGCCTCCCAGCTAATCCTAACCCAATTGAATATAACATGCACATGAAGGCTAATATTAATGGGTACCACTTTAAAACGAATAATTTCATATCTTATGTTTAAATTTTTACTAATGTAATTAAAATTTAACCATTTGTAAAATTTAATTTAGATTAAACGTTAATTTATTGTAAGACTGCTTAAGTTTTATTCGCAACCATTTTTATAAAAATCTTTAACGAACTTAAAGAAGTTAAAAATACCGATTTTTAATTTTTGAAGTATAATGCTGTTTTTTGCTGCCATGCAAAATAGTATCTTGAAGTGTTGTGAAATAAATAATGCAATAAACAATTTTAATAAATACTTAAATTTTCTAATTGTGTTGCATGGATAAAACTGGATGTTAAATATAATTAGGTTGAACCCAAAAATAATTATTTTTGGGTCTTTAAAGAAACTTTATAAAATTATTTTGAAGCTAAATTTTAAATCTGTATTATTCAAGAAAAACCTAAATAAACCTATTTTAAAACAAATAAAACAAATGAATAAAATAATTACGGTTGTCATCACTATTTTTTTTTCAATTTTAGCTCAAAGTCAATCGCTAAAACTCGAAGAAATCATGAAAGGAAATGCTTTCATTGGAGTTTCGCCAGAAAATGAAAAATGGTCTTTAGATGGTCAGAAAGTGTATTTTGACTGGAATCCAAATAATGAATTGGGTACGAGTACTTATTTTTGGAAAAACGGATTGTCAAAACCAGAATTAGCTTCTCCTAATGAAGCTGCTTTTTCAAAATTAGATTTTAAAAAAACAGCCAATCCGGATTTGTACTTTTACATCGATAAAGGGAGATTGTTTTCATATTCCTTAAAAAGTAAAACTTCAAAAAAACTATATCAGCAAAGCAGTCCGATTGCTAATTTACAAATGGGTGCTGTTCCAGGTATACTTTATTTCAGACAAAATGAAAATCTTTTTCAGTTCAATACCAATGAAGGTTCCATTATTCAAATAACGAACTTTCGCAAAGGAAAATCCGATGAGAAAACTATAGATAAAGAATCTTTTTTAAAAAACCAACAAAAGGAATTATTTCAATTTGTCAGAGATCAGGAAGCGTTGAAAAAATGGAATTTGGCAAAATCAAAAACCACAAAATCTGATTTTCCAAAACCGTATTATTATGGAAAAAACACCTTTGGAAGCTTAAAAGTGGATCCTAAAGGAAATTTCGCCACCTTCCGTTTAATAGAAGAATCAGAACGTAAAAGTGAAAAAATGGAACTTTTCATAACTGCTGATGGCTACAACCAAATTGAAGATACTAAGGAAAAAGTTTCTGTGGATAATTTGTTGGCAACTAAATTCGGGATTTACAATATCGCCAAAGATTCTGTTTATTTCATGAATTTTTCATCGTTGAGTCATATTCAGGATGTTCCTAAATATTTTGAATCCTATGAAAAATCAAGAACTGTTGAAAAAAAGGATAAACTAATTGTAGTTCAAGAACCTATTTACAATGAAAATGGTTCTTACGCTATTGCTGAAATAAGAAGTCAGGATAATAAAGACCGATGGATTGTCAGTTTGAATTTAGAGAAAGGAACCTTTCAGGAATTAGATCATCAACATGATGAAGCGTGGATTGGAGGACCTGGTATTCCATCTAATTCGTATGGAAGAGGAACGCTTGGATTTTTGGGAGACAATGAAACGGTTTATTTCCAATCAGAAGAAACGGGTTATTCTCATTTATATAGCTATAATTTAAAGTCAAAAAAGAAAACACAGCTAACCAAAGGAAATTGGGAAGTGCGCAACGTAAGTTTGGCAAAAGATAAAAAGTCTTTTTATTTAACCACAACAACCACACATCCAGGAAATAGAAATTTCTATAAATTGGAAGTGGCAAATATGGTTTTACAGCCTATTTTGACAAAAGATGGTGCTCATGAAGTGATTTTATCTCCAGACGAAAGTACCTTATTGGTTCGTTATTCGTATAAAAATAAACCTTGGGAATTGTTTGTAGCGCCTAATAAAAAGAATACCAACTTAAATCAGATAACGGCTTCTACATCGGAAAGTTTTAAAGG
Organism: Flavobacterium sp.; assembly: GCA_043736705.1. Taxonomy (GTDB): domain Bacteria; phylum Bacteroidota; class Bacteroidia; order Flavobacteriales; family Flavobacteriaceae; genus Flavobacterium. The sequence goes on from JAYTBZ010000032.1 coordinate 24,223, forward strand.
ATATTCTTGGCGTGAACCGGAAGTTATTATTTTCAAAGCGCAGGATGGAACTCCTGTAAATGCCAGATTGTACAAACCACAAAATGCAAATGCTAATAAAGCAGCGATTTTATTTGTTCATGGAGCGGGTTACTTGCAAAACGCACATAACTATTGGAGTACGTACCACAGAGAATATATGTTTCATAATTTATTAGTCGATTTAGGTTATACCGTTTTAGATATTGATTATAGGGGAAGTGATGGATATGGACGAGATTTTAGAACAGGAATTTACCGTTTTATGGGCGGAAAAGATTTAACAGATCAAATAGATGGCAAGAAATACTTAGTCGAGAATCATGGAATTGACGCATCAAGAGTTGGAATTTATGGCGGTTCATACGGAGGTTTCATCACATTGATGGGAATGTTGACAACTCCAAAAGAGTTTGCTTCGGGTGCTGCTTTGCGTTCTGTAACTGATTGGGCGCATTACAATCATGGTTACACTGGAAACATTCTTAATTTCCCAGAAACAGATCCAGATGCCTATAAAAAAAGTTCTCCAATCTATTTTGCAGATAATTTACAAGGCGATTTATTGATGCTTCACGGAATGGTAGATGACAATGTAGAGTACAAAGATATTGT
>JAYTBZ010000033.1:0-4858 GCA_043736705.1 Flavobacterium sp.
ATGTTGTTGAAGCTGTTATCTTAACTTTAGATAGAGATGACCGTAAAATGTCATTAGGTATCAAACAATTGTCTCAAGATCCTTGGACTGATATCACTGCTAAATACCCAGTAGGTTCTAAACATACAGGTATCGTTAGAAACTTTACAAACTTTGGAATTTTCGTAGAACTTGAAGAAGGAATTGATGGATTAATTTACATCTCTGACTTATCTTGGACTAAGAAAATCAAACACCCATCTGAGTTTGTAAACGTTGGTGAAAAATTAGATGTAGTAGTATTAGAATTAGATGTTGACGGACGTAAATTATCTTTAGGTCACAAACAAACAACTGCTAATCCTTGGGATCAATATGAAGATTCTTTCGCTGTAGGAACTATCCACAATGGTGAAATTTCTGAAATTGTTGACAAAGGAGCTACTGTAGAATTTGGAGATGATATCGTTGCTTTCATTCCTACGCGTCACCTTGAAAAAGAAGACGGAAAGAAATTGAAAAAAGGAGAATCAGCTGATTTCAAAGTAATCGAATTCAATAAAGAATTCAAAAGAGTAGTTGCATCTCACACTGCTATCTTCCGTGAAGAAGAAGAAAAAAATGTGAAAGCAGTTTCAGAAAACACTTCATCTAACTCTTCTACAAATGCACCAGCTGCAACTTTAGGCGATAACAATGATATGTTAGCTGCATTGAAAGCTAAAATGGAAAAATCAGAGAAAAAATAATTTCTTGATTTTTTGAATATAGAAAGCCTCACAGTAATGTGAGGCTTTTTTTGTGGTAGGAATTAGTTTTTAATTTTTAGAAGCACATAAATTTAATTTCAATTTGAGATTCCTCCCGCTTTGCGCTATATCTTTTATAAAGCATCCAGCCATTAAAAGGCTGGATGCTTTATAAAAGGATTCCGCTTCAATCGCGGCTATCTGTCACAAATTGTTTTCAAAAGACTTCAAAAAATACAAGTTTCAATAGCATTAAAATTAATACCAAAGTAAATATTTTCAATTCCTTAAAAACCAAAAGTATTTAATATGCGTAAATGCTTTTATATAACTTAAAAAATAGATTTTATGAAAACTAGAAAATTTTTATCAATTGCATTTATGGCTTTAGTATTCGGAGCAACATCATACGCTCAAAAAACAGTAATGGTAGGTGGAGCTGCAATGTATCCTTCTAAAAATATTGTTGAAAACGCCGTAAATTCAAAAGACCATACCACTCTTGTAGCAGCAGTTACAGCTGCAGGATTAGTAGAAACATTACAAAGTAAAGGACCATTCACCGTTTTTGCCCCAACAAATGCCGCGTTTGATAAATTACCAGCTGGAACTGTAGACACACTACTAAAACCAGAAAACTTAAAAACATTGCAAACAATCTTGACTTACCATGTAGTTGCAGGAAAAATGAATGCTTCAGATATTGCAAAAGCAATTAAAACTGGAAAAGGTAAAGCAACATTAAAAACAGTAAGTGGCGGAACCTTGATTGCTATGATGCAAGGAAAAGATTTAATTATTACTGATGAGAATGGTGGAATGTCTAAAGTTACAATTGCAGACGTAAACCAATCTAATGGAGTAATTCACGTAATTGATACAATTGTTTTACCAAAACAATAAAAGTTGGTTTAAAGTTGATGTTTGGTTAGTTTTAATAGCCCTACACTTTTGTGTAGGGCTATTTTATTTTATATATCTACATTTTTTAATTTAGTTTAATGAAATTTAGCATTATTTTCTTATAAATAAACATTTTGTAAAAAAATGTTAAAATAAAGTGTAGTTTTGTTTAAACATTTTAAACATGAAAAAAAAATTACCTTTCCATACTTATAAAGTTTTTTATTTCTTCTTTTTTTTTGTAGCTACAAATATTACCTATAGTCAATGTAATGGAATAGCTGGTACTGACAATGTAGCATTGGATATATGCGATATTGCAAATGTATCTAGCAAAAGCATAGATCTTAATGCGCAACTTGGTTTGCATACATCTGGCGGAATTTGGAAAGATGAGGATAGATCTGGAGGACTCAATAGAACTACAGGGATTTTAAATGCTCAATTAATTCGCCGTAGCGGAACATATAGGTATTCCTATACAGTTACAACTACTTCAGGTTGCAGCGATACTGCTATTGTTACAGTTAACATAGGTGGATATACTGGAGTTCCTGGTGCTAATTCCTCTATATGTAATACTGAATCCTCCTATAATTTATTTGAAGCGTTTAATGGTGATTTTCTCCCACCACAAATAGGAGGTGCCTGGGTAGGAAATACCACTAATCTTGGTTTAACAAATAATACCCTTAATACCACAAATTTAGTTCCAGGTAACACGTATGAATATACCTATTCTATACCAGCAATAGGATCTTGTCCAGCTCCACCTGATGTGAAAATATTTGTAACTATTTATCGTTCTCCTATTGCTGGAATCCCCGATGAAGTAAAATTGTGTTCAAACGAGTTGAATTTTTATACGAGTTATAATCTTTTAGATGGTCTTACAGGCGAGGATGCAGGTGGTTTATGGAGAGAGAATGGTACAGATGAACTAGACAATAACGATGATACCGATTCTATTATTGATATTCAAAACATTTACAATACACGTGGTCCCGGTTTGTATCGATTTACCTATACTGTTTTTTCAGATAATAATGTTTGCGACGATCAAACATCTGTTTTATTTATTACTTTAGAAAGGCAACTGGATTATACAGGCGCCACTTTACAAGTAAATGCTCCAATTTGTGAAAACGAATTAGCTTCAACCTCATTTACAGCATCAATTAAAGATGTAGTTAATATTCCTAATGGAGCTTATACTGTAACCTATACCATTTCTGGTAATACAAATATTTTATCAACAACTCAAAACTTTACCAATAACGTTTTTACTTTTCCTTTAGTAGCAAGTAATTTTAGCACATCCGGTAATTATACAGTTACCATTTTAAATATTGTAAGAGCATCTTCATTAGGAATTTGTACTAACATTGTTCCTAATATATCTGGAGTAGTGCGAATTAATCCTATTCCGCAAATTAATAATGCTACCATACAAATTGACCCTGTATGTCAATTAACAAATGCAAATGTAGTATTATCGGGACCATGGAATCTAACAGATGGGGATTATAGTATTGTTTATTCTCTATCTGGAGGTAATAGTCTTGTTAATCAAACTATGACAATTTCAGTACGTGCAGGAGTTGCATCATTCCAAATTCCTTCCTCTCAAATTCCTAACGCAGGAACGACCAACTTTACAATTAGCAGAATTACTAATTTGGCCACAAATTGTACCAATTCAGCGACTTTGTCTAAATCTTTCTTGGTTAAAGCCCTCCCTGATAGTAGTAATTTAATTGTAAGTATAAAGGAAGTTTGTGCAGGTCAGCCAGTTGTAGTGGAGCTCTCGGGATTAGGAGCTTTAACTGCAATTACAATTAATTATTCTTTATCTGGTGCAAATAATTTGGGGGTTCAAATGGCTCCTTTAATGGTAAATGCTGGGAGGACAAGTTATACCATTCCTAGTTCATTTATCACAAATTCCGGGATTTCATCATTTAACTTATTAAGTTTTTCAGATTCTAGTACAGGATGTTCTGCTTCCATGAATACCAATACTAAAAATATCGTAATTAATGCCTTGCCAAATATACCATTGACTAGTAATCAAGAATTTTGTAAAGTACAAAATGCAACCGTAGCTAGTCTGGTACCTAATGGCTCTCAGTACAGGTGGTATAATTCTATAACGAGTACTACTGCACTGCCTGCCACAACGGTATTACAATCAGGAAATTATTATGTAAAAGAGGTCAATGCAACTACAGGGTGTGAATCTGGTTTGGCTCTAGCTCAAGTTGTTATTAATGAATTGCAAACTCCTATACTACTTCAAAATGGAGAAAAATTTTGTGGGTTAGATCTGCCTACTATTCAAAGTTTATCCAATAATGTAACTTCAAATGGAACTGTAAAATGGTATGATGCTGCTACAGGAGGAAATTTATTATCTAACACAGCATTACTGCGAGATAATGGAATTTATTATAGTTTTGATTCAACAAATGCAAACAGTTGTTTGTCAACAACTCCTTTGCAAGTAACAGTTTCACTTACCAATTGTGATGCTACTCCAGAATTTTTTATACCTGATGGGTTTTCGCCCAATGGAGATGGCGTAAACGATACTTTTTCTATTCCAGATATTGATTTTATTTATCCAAATTATGTATTAGAAATATTCAACAGATACGGAAGTCTCATGTATACGGCTAATAAAAACAAGCCAAGATGGGATGGTACTTCATCAGACTCCAAAACAAGTAGCAACGGAAAAGCGCCTGAAGGAGTTTATTTTTATGTTATTCACTTCAATAAAGGAAGCATTTCCCCTAAGCAAGGACGTTTTTATTTGAATAGATAACAATCTTTATTTTTTAAAAAATAGTACATGAAAAAGTTCCTACTACTTTCAAGTCTTTTCTTGATAATTACAAAATTAACAGCACAACAAGACCCTCAATATACCCAATACATGTATAATATGAGTGTTTTGAATCCTGCTTATGCTACAGGCATAGAGTCTGATTTAAATTTGGGTGCCTTGTATAGATCCCAGTGGGTGGGTGCTGTGGGCGCGCCAAAAACATTGACGTTATTTGCTCACATGCCAGTCAATAAAAAAGTAGAAGTAGGGTTTTCATTAATATCTGATGATATTGGTGGAGGAGTGAAAAAAGAGAATAATTTTTTTGCAGATTTTGCTTATTTACTAGAGTTTAATAACAATCACAAAGTATCCTTTGGAGTAAAAGCAGGTTTTA
>JAYTBZ010000034.1:0-10900 GCA_043736705.1 Flavobacterium sp.
CATGGCGCGCAATAAAGTCGCTTCGGTAAATTGATTCGGTGGTTTGGTTTCCTTTTCTAAAAATGAAGGTTGGTGTGGCCCTTTTTCACCTACAACAAAGCTCGGCAAGATATCGGCTTCTTTTTCTTTGACGTTTGGGTCTTCAAATACTACACGAAATCCCTTTTTCAAGATTTCTTTTCCAGTGGTTTTGAATAAAATATCGGCAGCTTTCCCGACTACCGTAGTATTGGCAACCAAACAATCGTCATAAAATACGGCAATAAATCGCTTTGTAATACTATCATATACTTGCTGCTGATTGTATTGCAAATTACTTTGAATCCCCGTTGGAATAATGGCGTGGTGATCCGTAACTTTTTTATCGTTGAAAACCTTGGGCGATTTTTTAATCTTTTTTTCTAAAAGCGGTTGCGTCAACACGGCATAATTCGTCAAGTTTTTCAGAATCCCAGGTACTTTTGGAAAAATATCATTAGGTAAAAATGTGGTATCGACTCTGGGATACGTGACTACTTTTTGTTCATACAAAGTCTGTACAATTTTAAGGGTCTCATCTGCCGTAAAACCAAATTTCGTATTGCAATATACTTGAAGGCCTGTTAAATCAAAGAGTTTTGGAGCATACTCATTGCCGTTCTTTTTTTCGACAGAAACAATTTCGAACTCACTTTCTTTAACTTTATTGGCGAGAATTTCACCGTCTTCCTTTTTCAAAAAACGCCCTTCCTCATAACTGAAAAGCGTGTCTCGATACACCGTTTGTAATTCCCAATATGGCTGCGGTTTAAAATTCTCAATTGCTGTAAAGCGATCTACAACCATTGCTAATGTTGGCGTTTGTACTCTACCTATAGATAATACTTGTTTGTATCCGCCATGTTTTACGGTGTACAATCGGGTAGCATTCATACCGAGTAACCAGTCGCCTATTGCTCTGGAAAATCCGGCGTAGTATAAATTATCGTAGTTTGCGGATGGTTTCAAGTTCTGGAAGCCTTCTTTGATGGCTTCGGTGGTTAGGGATGAAATCCACAGGCGTTTTACTTCCCCTTTATACTGGGCTTCGTTCATAACCCAGCGCTGAATCAGTTCTCCCTCTTGTCCTGCATCCCCGCAATTGATAACCAACTCGGCTTTGTCGAATAATTTTTTTATGATTTTGAATTGCTTTTGGATACCTGAATTCTCCACTACTTTGGTCTCAAATTTCTCAGGAAGCATGGGCAGGTTGTTCAAATCCCAACTTTTCCAATGCGGTTTGTAATCGTTCGGTTCTTTCAAGGTACATAAATGCCCAAAAGTGTACGTTACTTGATATCCATTGCCTTCAAAATAGCCGTCGTGTTTGGTATTGGCGCCCAAAACGGATGCGATTTCTCTTGCTACACTTGGTTTTTCGGCAATACAGACCTTCATTTTTTACGATTGATTTGAAGTCGCAAATTAGGAATTTAGAAATTGGTATGGAAAGGAAATCTAAGGGAGTTATGATTAGGAAGTGCGTCCTGTTTTTTTAGAAGTAATAAAATGTATGGGTTTTCAGTATTTGAAACTTTAGTTTGGAGTATCAGAAATTTGGATTTCGTTTTTTAAGATTTTATATCTTTTTACGAGCTACGCTTATAAAAACAAAAAAGAAAAATAAAAAGAATACCCAGTCATTGATGCCATAAATAACATAAAATATTCCGGCCATTTTATCTTTTTCTAGTACATCTGTGATTTTGTTATTGAGTATCCATTTTGTCCAGTGCGTTGCATAAATTAATTTTTCAATCATAAATACGGCTATTAACCATTTTACTTGATTAAAATTTTGGGATACAGCTATATAAGCAACCCCCCAAACTACAATCAGTATCAATCCAAAATTGGACATGGCTTGAGGATCAAATTCTGGAATGACCGTATTACTAAAAAATCTGGAGAATATTAATACCCCTATTATATTCATCAATCCAGCAAGAATAAATCCTTTGGCTAAGTGTTCTTTTTTGATGTTCATTTTTTGTCGAATTAGATGTGATTTTGAAAAATTTTGATTTTCGAATCTGTTGGTTCTTTATTCTAAAGCATTAAAAACAAACGATCTATTTTATAAATGTGCCTGATTTGCTTTGAAGTGGAAGGATTTTTAAAATGCTTGGGCCGAGCGATAGCAAACAGGCGAAGCAAATCACTCCAAAAACAATAATAACTTTTTAGTGAGCCTATTGCCCAAATCCTTTGTAATAGGTGCTGCATACTGGCTTTTATTTTCTTAAAAAGGTACAAAGTTCTTTTGCTTTTGTGTTCAATTTATAATCTTTAAAATCGTTTTTTGGTTGATCTAAAAAATATTTATGTGTAAAATTATCAATATTGAATTCCGATTTAATTAAGGCAGTTGAGAGTTTATTACTCATTCTTTCAGAATCAATAACACCTAAAAAACTTGTTAAAATATTAGTTTCATCTTCAAATGAAACTTTTTCATAATTCGGAATAGAAATTATATAAAATTCTGTGTATTCGAGTTTATGGTTTCTAAAACAATTAATTATTTCTTGTTCTATTTTCTTTGAATTTAAAGATGCGCAAGTCATTACTTTGAATAACTTTAATGCACTTGAATTTCCAAAACTCAAATGCTTCATTTTATATAGCTTTCCGTCAATTTTTAACGAATCAGATTTAATATAATCTTGCGCATAAATTGAACACTGAAAAATTATAATTGAAATAATAAATAAGATTTTTTTCATATCGGGATTTTAAGCTCGCATACAAGGTCCCTCTACTAAAGCGGGTTTGGGACTAAATTAAGCTCTATTTTCGGATTTGCCAAATCATCCCAAATACAAAACTAGCTTCCCATTAAGCTAGTTGCCCAAATTCCTCTTTCTGCCTGTTAGCCGTTCGGCTTTTTATTTACTTCTTTTTACGGTATAGGATCAAAATAATTAGAACAATTATTGAAATTATTCCGACTATTAATAATATCGTTTTTTTTAAATCTGTTTTATCAACTTTGCTTTTTATTACTTTATTTTGAGTTGCTACTTTATTGATTTTAAGTTTTTTATTCACAAAGTTCATTCTTCTAGTAAATAAATCACTTTCTAATCCATATTCTTTAGATTTCTCGAAAATATCTTTCGCATTTCTAAATTCTTTTTTAAGTATTGATAAATTTCCAAGTTCAAATAAAAGCATTGCTACAATTTTTTCTTTTGGTTTAATAAATGATATTCTTTCATTTAATTGAAAAAAAATTGACTTATATAGTTTATCTATTTCTATTTTGTTAAGTTTAGTTATTGGTATTTCTTCGTTTCCAAAATTTACACCTATAATAAATTCAGATGTATAAAATTTTTCACCTTTAATTTTCGCCGTTAATATATTTGAATGTAACCATTCTGATTCATTATGAGATTTTATATTTATTTTTATGGATTTATTAATCCATTCTAATGCTTTTTTATTTTCTCCAATTAGCTCGTAAATAGTTCCAATATTTGATGCTGTTGAATATCTATTTGGATTTGTTTTTTCAATATTCAGATATAATTCTAATGCTTCATTGTATTTTTTTTGCAAAATTAATATTAATCCTTTGTCAGATAAATATGCAATATCTTTCGTTTTTTTGTAAATACTATCTAATCGTAATTTTATATCTTCAAATTGTCTGTCGAAAAAATTATGACCAAAAGGAAGTCTATTGTCGTAATCCATATATAAATAATCACCATTTTTTAATTCTTTTGATTCACCATTTAGACAAGCAAACGAATTAAACGTTGATAATAAAAATAATAATATAATAAGTTTCAATTTTTTCATATTTCTCGGTTCGTTGGTTTAAAATGATTTATAATTGGAGTTTAATTGTTCGTGCAGCTCACGCAACAAAACTCTTGCTGTAGTGTGATGACTTTACATTAGATTTAATCTCCTTCTATTTTAAATTTTAAAGTGTCTTTTTATTTTATTATAAAGAAATAATTTTCATTTTTCCTTTTAAATATTACATAAGGAATATCAATATCAGATATATTATGCTCAAATTTATATTCGTTAAAAGATAAATCTGGCTTGTTTTGATCCTTAATCCAATTAGGAAAGATGTCTTTATAAATTAGTGGGCACCAAGAATAAACATTATACTCTCTAAACCTTATACTTCTCATAGTTAGAATACCCCTGTTTAATTTTAATTTTTTTATAATATCAGAATTGATAAATGAGCTTTTTTTAATAAAGTTTTAATTGTCTTCTTTTTTACAGCGTATAGTGAAAAGAATTAAAATAATTATAAAATATTTAACCGAATTTCTCATTGGTTTGTTTTTTATACGGCTTGTTTGATTAAGGTGTCGTTTTAGAAGACAAGTTCTCAAGCTATCATACAACTTCTTTATACGTCTTGTAAAATCAGACCTATCACCCCAGATTTAGAGAGATAGCTCTGCCTGCAATCATTTTTAATTTGTTTCAAATATAATTCAAATTCTGCAGAGCATTTAATTTTTGAAGTATTTTATTTACATTATGACATAAAAAAAGTGGAGACCCAATAGTTCCACTTTTATAGCTAGCATTACAAATTCACTTCTTTTTCAGTTCTTTTTTAAAAAAATCTATAGTTCTTGTCCAAGATAAAGTAGCTGCTTTTTCATCGTAGCGCGGTGTAGTATTGTTGTGAAAACCATGGTTCACTCCTTCATAAAAATAAGCGACATGCGCTACTTTGTTCTTCTTGAGTATGGTTTCATAAGCGGGCCAGCCATCATTAACACGGGTGTCCAAGCTTGCATATTGTGCTAGGATAGGAGTTTTTATAAGTTCGGCTTCGGCTGCTGTGGGTTGGCCACCATAATACGGAACAGCGGCGCCTAAGGTTGGGATTTTTACCGCCATCATGTTGGCAATCCATCCGCCAAAACAAAAACCAACTACGCCAATATGTCCATTGCAATCTTTGTGCGCCTTTAGGTAGTTGTAGGCAGCAATGAAGTCTTCCAGCATTTCCTCCCGAGTTCGTTTTTTTTGTAATTCTCGACCCGCATCATCATTTCCGGGATAACCGCCTAGTGGTGACAAAGCATCAGGTGCCAAAGTAATAAAACCATCTACGGCTGCTCGGCGTCCTACATCTTCAATATACGGATTCAATCCGCGATTTTCATGCACCACAATAATTCCAGGTACTTTCTTCTTTGTTGCTGTGGGTTGCGATAAAAGTCCTTTAATTGTACCGCCACCTTTGGGAGAATCATATGTGATAAAACCTGATTTTATTCTAGGATCTTCGGGTTTTATTAAAATAGCATCCTCATAATTAGGCGTCATAAAACTCATTAGGGAAGGCAGTGTAAGCGTGCCCACAGCAAATAATGATAATTTTTCTACAAAACTTCGGCGGTCAATTTTGTTGTGTGCGTAGTCATCGTACAAGTCAAATACTTCTTGGCTGATGTCTTCTTTGGTTATTGGTTTCATAGCTTTTTTTTAATTGGTACTAATATAATAAAAAGTTTTGAGAGCATTTTATAGTTGAAATTTTTCAAGACTATTTTTAATGGGCTCTAACTTTTTCATTTTGAGGAACGAAGAAGTACCGTGTCGTATGCAATTTCTGGAGATTTATCCTTTGTTAATAAGAACAATATGATCATGGTTTTGAATTTTATATAAAAATAACTATCAAAAATAAAATAGTTACAATCTTTTGCATTTTAGTTCTATTTTTGAATTTCCAATCACAATGGCAACGAAGCGTGAGAGGTTAATTCAGCGCTATTTTAGGTAAAAAACAATGAAAACAGCAAAAGCATCACAGCAAAATACAGGTTTTGGTACCAATGCCAATAATTACGGTGGGCGTTTTATCAATAAAGATGGAACTGCTAATGTAGAAAAGCGCGGTTTATTTTTCTTACACCGAATCAGTTGGTACCACACCATGATTGATATGCCACGTTGGCGATTCATGTCTATTTTGTTATTGTTTTACATTGGTATGAATTTCATTTTTGCAATTTTGTATTATGCAATTGGCATCGAACATTTAAACGGGATCGATGCTACTGGCTCAGATTTAGGTAAATTTGGTCAAGCGTATTTTTTTAGTGCGCAAACCTTTACTACAGTTGGCTACGGTCATATCAGTCCTGTAGGTTTCTTGACAAGTTTACTTTCTGCTGCTGAGGCATTAATTGGATTGTTGAGTTTTGCGATTGCCACGGGTTTGTTTTTTGGACGCTTTAGCAAACCAACCGCTTTTTTAAAATTTTCACATAATGCAGTCATTGCTCCTTATGGCGAAAAAACGGGATTGATGATTCGGGTAGCGCCTTTTAAAAATACCAATCTTACTGATGCTTTGGCAAAAGTTACGCTTGGAATGAGCATCAACGAAAATGGACTAATGACTAATAAATTTTTTGCACTTGACCTAGAATTGGATAAAATAAACTTGTTAACTTTGAGCTGGACACTCGTGCATCCCATAACCGAGGATAGTCCGCTTTTTCAATATACTCAAGAGGATTTTGAAGCTATTCATGGTGAAATAATAGTTATGATCACCGCTTTTGATGATATGTTTAGCAACACAGTAGCCATAAGAACATCCTACACTTTTAATGAGTTAGTTTATGGAGCTAAATTTGAACCCATGTTCACTAGGAGCACTGATAATTCTAAAACAATCCTAAATTTAGATCTGTTGAACGTTTACAAAAGGGTTTCTTTACCATAAATTGGTCTTTTTTTATATGTTTTGGAATTTTAAAAGCTGTTTTTAATTAAATTTATTTTACATTTGTTCAATAAATTTGAATAAACGATGAACAATGTAAAAAATGTATTTAGTATTAAGGATCTTGAAAACCTTTCGGGCATCAAGGCCCATACGATACGAATTTGGGAAAAACGCTACGATATCTTGCAGCCCATGCGTACGGATACTAACATTCGTTTGTATGATTTGGCGAGTTTGCAAAAGCTATTAAACATCACGTTATTACACGATTATGGGTATAAAATTTCAAAAATAGCAACCTATCCTCAAGACAAAATACCCTCTTTAGTACGTGAAATAATTTCGAGTAAAACTGCAAAAAGTCATGCCATAAGTGAGTTTAAAATGGCTATGATGAACTTTGATCAAGAGCTTTTTTTTAATACCTATAATTGGTTAATTGCAGAAAAGTCGTTCAAAGAAATCTTTCATCAGGTTTTTATACCATTGATGAATGAATTGGGATTGTTGTGGCAATCGGATACAATAACTCCTGCTCACGAACATTTTGTCAGTTATTTGATTAAACAAAAATTATTAGTCAACACCGAGAAGCTTCAGGTACTAAAGCAAACTAAATTAGATCGAATTTTTGTACTATCACTTCCTATGAATGAAATTCACGAATTGGGACTGATGTATTTAAATTATGAAATTTTATTACATGGCTACAAAACCATTTACTTAGGCGAAAGCATGCCAATCGAGAACTTGAAAGATTTGAAAAAACATTTTAGTTCTATTGTTTTTGTCTCTTACATGACGGTTCAACCAGAAAGAGATATTGTGGATAGTTATGTTCAAAAAATGTCGGAAGAATTACTTGATGATACTACTGAATTATGGTATATTGGTCGTATGGTTGAATTTGTAAAAAAAGAAAAATTACCACAAGGAATAACAATTTTTAATTCCATCAATGAATTAGTCGATTGGATTTAATTATTTGTTTAAACAATTCGTATATTTGCTAAACAAATGAAGAATATAAAAAAAATTTCAATCATAGGATCTGGTTTCTCTGCTTTGGCTGCCTCGGCGTACTTGGCGCAAAGTGGACATGATGTTACTGTATTCGAAAAAAACGATGCGATTGGCGGTCGTGCTAGACAATTAAAAAAAGAAGGTTTTACCTTTGATATGGGACCAAGTTGGTATTGGATGCCAGACGTTTTTGAACGTTTCTTTGCTGATTTTGGAAAAAAAACCACCGATTATTATGAACTTATAAAATTGTCTCCCGCCTACCGCGTGTATTATGGAATCGATGACTTTATAACCATTGCCGACAATTTAACTGAAATTATAGCTGCCTTTGAATCTATCGAAAAAGGAAGCGGTACTTTGTTGCAGGATTTCATGGCTCGCGCCAAAAGTAATTATGATATTGCGATTAAGGATTTAGTGTATCGTCCGGGTGTCTCGCCACTGGAACTAATTACACCTAAAACAGCCATGAAAGTAGGTGAATTTTTCAGTAACATTAGCAGAGATGTTCGCAAGAAATTTAAAAATAAAAAGTTGATTCAAATTCTAGAATTTCCAGTTTTGTTTTTAGGCGCCAAACCCTCCGATACGCCATCGTTTTATAGTTTTATGAATTACGCCGATTTTGGATTGGGAACATGGCATCCTAAGACAGGAATGTTTGATGTAGTTCGTGCTATGGAAAGTCTGGCCAAAGAGTTGGGAGTGAAATTTCAAACTAGTGCTAACATTGAGAAAATTATAGTTGAAAATAAGACAGCTGTTGCCATTCAGGTAAATGGGGAACGAATCCAATCTGATTTGGTTTTAAGCGGTGCAGATTACCATCACACTGAAACTTTGTTGGAGCAAGAGCACAGAGCCTACACTGAGAAATACTGGGATAGTAGGGTGTTTGCACCTTCGTCATTATTATTTTATGTGGGTTTCAATAAAAAAATAGATAATATCTCGCATCACGCTTTGTTTTTTGATGTAGATTTTTACCAACATGCTAAAGACATATATGATGAACCGCAATGGCCTAAAGAACCTTTGTTTTATGCTAATTTCCCTTCGCTGACAGATAAAACTGCTGCTCCTGAAGGAATGGAATCAGGTTTTTTTCTAATACCTTTGGCACCAGGAATTAATGATACTGAGGAATTACGAGAAGAGTATTTTGATAAAATAATCGATCGTTTTGAAACTTTAACAGGTCAAAATATAAAAAACAATATTATTTTTAAGCAATCTTTTTGCAAAAATGATTTTGTTTCAGAATACAACTCGTATAAAGGTAATGCCTACGGAATGGCAAACACTTTGTTACAAACGGCATTTTTAAGACCAAAGTTAAAGAGCAAAAAGGTTAAGAATTTATATTTTACAGGACAGCTGACCGTACCGGGACCAGGCGTTCCACCCGCATTAATTTCTGGAAAATTGGTGTCGGAATTAATTAACAAGCAATTTTCAGAACAATAGTATGAAGGAATTATTTGATGATGTATCTTTTAAATGTAGCAAGTTAGTTACTAAAAACTATAGCACCTCTTTTTCACTGGCGGTGTACATGCTATCACCTATTATTAGGGATGCCATTTATAGTATCTATGGTTTTGTTCGCTTTGCGGATGAAATTGTCGATTCTTTTCATGGATACGATAAGGAAAGTTTAATTACAGAGTTTGAGGATGAGTATTACAAAGCCAAAGACCGTGGTATCAGTTTAAATCCTATTTTAAATTCGTTTCAGCAAACGGTAAAGCAATACAATATTACAGATGATCTTGTGCAAGCTTTCTTGAAAAGTATGAAATTAGATCTTATTAAATCGGATTATAACAGTAAGGAAGAGTATGATGATTACATCTACGGGTCAGCTGATGTAGTAGGGTTGATGTGTCTAAAAGTATTTGTAGCAGGAGATGACAATCGGTATACCCAACTCAAAGATGAAGCGATGCGATTGGGGTCAGCTTTCCAAAAAGTAAATTTTTTACGCGACTTGAAAGATGATAACTTGGTTTTGAATCGGAATTATTTCCCCGGAGTTGATTTGAATTCGTTCGACGAAAATGCAAAAACAGCTATTATCAATGAAATTGAAGAAGATTTTAGAGTAGCATACGAAGGAATTGTAAAACTCCCTATTGAAGCTAAGTTTGGTGTTTATACAGCTTATGTATATTATAAAAAACTGCTGAAAAAATTAGAAGATACACCTTGTAAGGAAATAGGAAGCGCCAGAATTCGAGTTTCAAATTACACAAAAGCTGGATTATTAGCTAAATCTTTCGTTTCCTATAAATTGAAGTTAGTATAGATTACCATACTTTTTTAAAAAATTGTAATACTTAAATATAGAATAAAATGATATTTTTTTTGATTTTTCTAAGTACTTTTTTAATCATGGAGTGTATAACTTGGTGCACCCATAAATATGTAATGCACGGATCTATGTGGTACTTTCACGCCGATCACCACCAACCAAAATATGCTAATATTTTTGAGCGCAACGATATCTTTTTTGTAATTTTTGCTGCTCCAAGTATAGCACTATTTTATTATGGAGTAGAAGGCGGTTTGAATTACAAATTCTTCATAGGTCTGGGAATTATGTTTTACGGCTTGTGTTATTTTATGATTCACGATGTACTGATTCACCAACGATTTAAATGGTTTAAACACACCAATAACAAGTATTTAATTGGTTTACGAAAAGCACACAAAGTACACCACAAACACTTAGGCAAAGAACATGGCGAGTGTTTCGGAATGTTATTTGTACCGTTCAAATATTATAAAATGTAAGTTTAATTGGGGCGTGTCCCAACTTTCACTAGCGTTACAGCGGGGTCGGGCAATCCGTTCCCGCTTTTTTTGTACTTCTAAAAAAAGCATCACAGAAAAGAGCTCCACTGCTGTCCCTCACGCAAGTCTGTTGCTAAGACATTATTTATTTTTAATACACCAACAATGAAAATATACAAACAAGAAACCGTGCAGCATGTTAATGCCACTGTAGAAGAATGCTGGGCTTTTTTCTCTAATCCAAGAAATCTTCAAAAAATTACACCAGAAGGAATGGGTTTTCAAATCACTGATTTTGATCAAAAATCAATGTATCCAGGCCAA
>JAYTBZ010000035.1:0-4835 GCA_043736705.1 Flavobacterium sp.
ATTTGAAGGGAAAGTGCGTCAGGAGCAAGCCTTAATAGGTATCGATAAATTACGTAAACAAGTCGACTCATTAATTGTTATCAATAATAATAAATTAAGAGAAGTATACGGAAATCTTGGTTTCAAAGCTGGGTTTTCAAAAGCGGATGAAGTTTTGGCGACAGCCTCAAGAGGGATTGCTGAAGTAATCACGCATCACTATACTCAAAATATCGATTTAAGAGATGCCAAAACAGTATTGTTTAATAGCGGAACTGCTATTATGGGATCTTCTGTTTCTTCAGGCGAGAATAGAGCTAAGGAAGCAATTATTGCTGCTTTAGATTCTCCTTTGTTAAATGATAATAAAATCACTGGTGCCAAAAACGTATTGTAGCTTATCGTTTCTGGAACTAATGAAATTACAATTGACGAAATTGGAGAAATCAATGATCATATTCAAGTTGAAGCTGGGCATAATGCCAATATTATCATGGGGGTTGGTGAAGACGAATCGTTAGGAGATGCTATTGCAGTAACTATTATAGCTACAGGTTTTGATATTGAACAACAAAACGAAATTGTAAATACGGAACCAAAAAAAATTATACACACCTTAGAAGATGAACAAAGAAGTGTTCATAATCTAAGTAGTAAAACAGTAACAGCATTCGATTTAAATACAGAATCGCCCGCAGTTGCATCAAAGGAAAGAATTGTTTTTGATTTATTAGAGGATACATTTGTAGCGCCACAACCGGTGGTAACATCGCCAACTATTAATAAAGAAGAATTAATGGTAATGTCTGAGTTTATAAAAAATTTAGACGTTACTTTCGAAATTGTATCTCCTATTACAGATATCGATTTTACAATTTCATCTCCAGCAGTTGCGGTAAAAGCGGAACAGCCAAAAGGTAACGAAAGACAAGAACAAACGACTTTTTCTTTTGATTTACCACTCTTCAAATCGGAGCCAGTTGCACAAGTTGAAGAAAATAAGATAATGTTTGAGTTGACAAATGAAACACGCGACATTAAAGTAAATGAAGCCGTTCAATTTGTTCCAGTGACTGAGTTGACTGAAAATGGAATTATCAAATATTCGCTTGAGGAATACATGGAGCCAGAACCAGATTTCATGGTAAAACCAGTCTCTAAAACTCCAGAAGTTGTTGTTCCAGCTGAGTTAAATATCACAATGAAAAAAGTAGACGCCGCTGTAAATACAACAGATGACTTCGAGGCAATTTCTCCTATGGAAATGACAATCGAAGAGTCATTGCGTATGAGGGCAGATGAAAGAAGAAAAAAGTTAAAAGAGTTTAATTATAAGTTTCATAATAATGTCTCTAAAATAGATGAATATGAAAAAGAACCTGCTTACAAAAGATTAGGTATAGATATTTCAACTCATCAAGCTACAACTACAAATTCTAGAATTTCTGTTGGAACAGACAGCAATAACGATTTGCAGCTGCGTTCAAACAACTCGTATTTGCATGACAACGTAGATTAACTAACTCAAACCAAAATTAGGTAGCCCGAAAATCTATAGTATTTTCGGGTTATTTTTTTTGTTTCGAGCAACAAAGCAATTTATTGTTAATTACAGTAAATTTCTTTAATTTTGTCAGGCCTTAATCCAGCTGTCGTTTCAATCTTTTTATTGAAAATGTTTTTTTCTAAGCCCTTAAAAGAGCTTCTAAAGTCGCTTTTTAAGAGCATGAAAAAAATCATTTTCTCTTAAAAAGGCTTTTCACTACCATCTGGGGCAAAAAAGCAGTCATTTTCATAATTAGTATTTCTAGAATCGATTCAATCACCAGTCGATTAACCAAATTAACACCAAATAATATGAGTTTATCAGTACATATCATGGACGAAATGAAAACCGCCATGAGAGCTAAAGATACCGTTGCATTAGAGGCTTTGAGAGCAATCAAATCTGAAATCCTATTAGCACAAACGGCAACAGGATCTAAAGAAGAAATTACCGAAGATGATGAAGTGAAGTTGTTACAAAGATTAGTAAAAACTCGCAAGGAAAGTGCTAGAATTTTTACAGAACAAAACCGTTTAGATTTAGCTGAGCCAGAATTAGCACAGATTGCTGTAATCGAAAAATTTTTACCGGCGCAATTAAGCGAAGCAGAAGTCGAGGCGGTAATTGCAAAAATTATTGCAGAAACGGGTGCTTCTGGAATTGCTTCAATGGGAAAAGTAATGGGTTTAGCAGCTGCACATTTAGGTGGAACAGCAGAAGGAAAAACTATTTCTACACTAGTTAAAAAATTATTGACATAAAGTTTTTTGATTCAAGCTTAACGATTTTAAATCACATATCTAAAATCGTTAATCAAAAATCTTAAATCAAATGGCTGCGTAGTTCAACTGGATAGAATATCAGATTTCGACTCTGAGGGTTGCAGGTTCGAATCCTGTCGCGGTCACAAACTCAATCAAAAACGCTTCAAAAAATCAAGTTTCCTTGAAATTATTTTGGAGCATTTTTGTTTTAAAGCGGTGCTGTAATATGTTATTACAATTTTTTTTCTTTATACTTTTTGGAACATTTTTCCTTGTACTTCTTATTTTCAAAGTGGTTGAACCAACTTATGTGTTTCTTTTTAATAAACCAATGTATGTGCATTGGTATCCTTTTACTAAGAGATTAAGACCAAGAGAGCGCCAAATTTTAGTAGCTGATTTTCCTTTTTACAATAGCCTATCCCCAAAAAGGAAAACATATTTTGAACATAGAATAAACGAATTTATTGCGAATTATCAATTTATAGGAAAGGAAATTGAAGTTTCAGAACAAATGCAAATGTTGATTGCTGGAACTTACGTGATGCTAACTTTTGGTATGAGGAAGTACTTGATTACTTTATTTGATAAAATAATAATTTATCCTTCTAGTTACTATTCTACTGTGAATGAAACGCATCATAAAGGGGAATTTAATCCTAGAATGAAGGTGATTGCTTTTTCTTGGGAAGATTTTTTATTAGGACATACAGCATCAAATGATAATATTAATTTGGGCTTACATGAGTTTTCGCATGTGTTGCATTTTCATTGTTTACGAAGCAATGATCCAAGTGCTATTATATTTTTTGATGAATTTAATGAAGTCATAAAATATTATAACGATCCTTTCTTAAATTATGAATTAACTGAAAAAGACTATTTCAGGGAGTATGCGTATGAAAATCAATTTGAGTTTATATCGGTGGTGTTGGAGCATTTTTATGAAACCCCAAAGGTTTTTAGAAGTCTACATCCTGAATTATATACTCGTGTTTCAAGAATGATTAATTTTCAAGAAAGATAGTAAAAACAAAAAATGGTGCTATAAACACCATTTTTTATTAGAAGTTTGTTAGCTTCTTTAGATCAAGTATCGTTTGCATTGGGTTTTCTGGTTTAAAAACAAAACTTCCAGCGACAAGTACATCTGCACCAGCCTCCACTAATTGTTTTGCGTTTTTATTGGTCACGCCACCGTCTACTTCAATAAGTGTAGTAGCTCCTTTTTTAGTAATTAAAGCTTTTAGCTTTTCAATTTTAGCATAGGTATTTTCTATAAAAGATTGTCCCCCAAAACCTGGATTCACACTCATGATACACACTAAATCGATATCATTGATTACATCTTCCAGTAAGTCAATACTAGTGTGTGGATTGATAGCGACTCCAGCTTTCATCCCCTCGGCTTTTATGGCTTGTAGCGTTCTGTGAAGGTGCGTGCACGCTTCATAATGTACACTCAGGATATTTGCGCCTAACTCAGCAAAAGTTTTAATGTAGCGGTCTGGATCTACAATCATCAAGTGAACGTCAATTGTTTTTTTTGCATGGCGGTTAATGGCTTCCAGAACTGGCATTCCATAAGAAATGTTTGGAACAAAAACGCCGTCCATGATATCAATATGAAACCAATCGGCTTCACTGTTGTTGATCATTTCGATATCGCGTTGTAGATTACCAAAATCGGCAGCTAGTACTGATGGTGCAATAAGTGTGTTTTTCATTTTGTAGTTGTTTAATCTGAATTGATTTCAGATTGGTAAGTAGTTCTTTTTGCAAAAGTAGTTTTTTCACAGCAATTGGCGAAAATTTTTGGAGATTCAATTCATCATTTGCCACTGGATTTGCGTAAGGGATAGAGGCGGTATCCTCGCAGCGTAGCGGAGAGATAAAGCCGGTAGCCCGACCCGAAGTTTTTACGAAGGATTACGCCCAAATGATTTTAAATAAGAAAAATGATTTCAGATTAAAAAACAAAACTCCGAAAACCCGAGTATTTATGCGAACAGACTGGAGTTTTATTTGATAAAAAAATAAAACTCCGGTAATCAGCCGGAGTTTCAATCATCAATCAAAAAACGAACAGTTAATCAGACCGTCGTTACTTATTAGTCGAAAGCTTAAAGTCAAAAATCATACTGTTGTTGGACGATATGATTTTTGACTTTAAGGCATTTGACTGTTTTATCCTAAATAGGTTTTTAGTATTTTGCTTCTTGAAGTGTGTTTCAATCTTCGGATTGCTTTTTCCTTGATTTGACGTACACGTTCACGAGTTAGGTCAAAAGTTTCACCAATTTCCTCTAAAGTCATTGGGTGTTGATCACCAAGACCAAAGTACAAACGAACTACATCAGCCTCTCTTGGAGTTAATGTTTCTAAGGAACGCTCGATTTCAGTACGCAATGATTCGTGGATTAATTCTCTGTCTGGATTAGGAGATTCACCTGAACGTAAAACGTCATAAAGGTTAGAATCTTCTCCTTCAACAAGAGGTGCATCCATTGATAAGTGACGACCAGAGTTTTTCATGCTCTCTTTTA
>JAYTBZ010000036.1:0-4834 GCA_043736705.1 Flavobacterium sp.
GAAACACTATACCAATGGACATTAGTTAACGAGACTAAAACCGTAGATCAATATAAATGCTATAAGGCAACATCTCCTTTATTTGTTGATGGTGAAAAGCAAGATATTTTAGTAACTGCATGGTATACGCCAGACATCCCAGTACGTTTTGGACCAATAGGCTATGGTGGACTTCCTGGACTGATATTAGAATTACAAAATGAAAGAGCTACCTTTTTTGTCACTAAGATAAATTTAAATCCAGATTCTCCACCCGAAATAGATAAATTATTGTCACCCAAAGCAATCTCAAAAGAGGTAGTTAGGCAATTGACAACAGGAACTTTAAGTCGAGCACAATTAGACGGCATAAAAGATGAGGAGGATAAGTAAATAAAAAAATAAATCGAAATTACTTTTCAAGAAACAGCAAATAGCATTTATTTTAGTTTTATTTGCTTCTTTTTAAAACAAACCACTGGTTAAATTTATGTTAACATTTTATTAAAACTTGTAAGAATCGTTTTGTTTTTTTGCAAGTTTACATTGTTATAACAAATAAATTTAACCAATTGTTAAAAACAAACAAATAAAAAAAATATTTTTTACTACTATCGCATTGATAGCATTTACGGGGACTAGTAGGGCAAATACTGAAGAAGTTAGAGAAACAACAGTTGTTGTTGAGATGACAAATACTACAGAACCTCAAACTGAGGAAGTATTGAGATCTCGTTGCGATGCAATTTGGTTGAAAGCTTTTTTAGATTATTGTGGATCTAAAAATTATGATAAAGCGATATTCTATGCCGACTTAGCAACAGACGCAACTGGTGGCTGTGATGGTGCTTGGTAAAATCAATATTAATAAATCTTCAAAGAAAATCTTTGAAGGTTTAATTTTTTAAAAATGAGAAAATATTACATCCTATTAATTCTAATAAGTAGCGGCAGTTGTTTCAGTCAAATTCAAAATGGTTCCATTCAATACAAGCAAACAACTAGTATTGAAATTATTAATAACCAGAAAGATTTGACGGGTGGAGTTAAAAATTTTACGGAAAAACACCAAGCAACTACTGATAAGTTAATTTATACTCTAAATTTCAATACTTTTGAAACCTACTTTTTTGCAAACAAAATTTTATTAGAAGATGGTGTTAATTTTAATTTGGCAGCTATGTCAGGACGCGGTAAAATAAAATATTATCAAAATAATCAAACAAAAGAGTCCCGCGAATATTATGATATGAAAAGAACAGGAGAAGTAATTGTAAATAATGAAACTATATTCGAATGGACATTATCAAACGAGGTTAAAATCATAGAACAATATAAGTGCTACAAAGCCACATCACCTCTGTATTATAAGGATAAAAAATTAGACACTACAGTTACTGCATGGTACACGCCTGAAATACCAGTACGTTTTGGACCAATAGGCTATGGTGGACTTCCCGGACTCATACTAGAATTACAAAATGATAGAGCTACCTTTTACGTCACCAAGATAAATTTAAATTCAAATTCTCCACCCGAAATAGATAAATTGCTATTTCCTAAAGCAATCTCAAACGCGGTATTTGAGCAGTTAATTACAGGAACTTTAAGTCGAGCACAATTAGACGGCATAAAAGATGAAGAGGATAAACAAATAAAAAAATAAATTGAAATTACTTATCAAAAAAAAGCAAATAGTACTTCTTTTAGTTTTATTTGCTTCTTTTATTTCGTTTTCGCAAACAAAAACCATAACGGGCATTGTTTCTGATGACTTAAACAAGCCGCTAGAAAGTGTTAATATTATTGCATCTCCTTATAACAAAGAATCACAACTCAAATTTGCTATTGCAGATAATAAAGGTCGTTACAAACTAGAACTAGATGCAGCTGTAAAATATGAAATCACAGCTTCCTACATAGGCTACAAAGAAGAGATTCTTACAATAGAACCAAACAGCACGATTACCTATCACAATTTTGTTTTAAAAAGCACAGGGCAAAAGCTCAAAGAAATTGTCATAAAAAATGACTACAAACCGCTGGTTATCAAAAAAGATACGATGACCTTCAACGTAAAGAGTTTTGCTAACGGTAACGAACGCAAAATGAAAGAAATCCTTGAAAAATTACCCGGTGTAGAAGTAGATAAAAAAGGGAATGTTACGGTGCAAGGTAAAAAAGTAACCCAAATGCTAGTGGAAGGAAAATCATTTTTTGGTGGTGGATCAAAACTCGCTGTAGAAAATATTCCAGCCGATGCACTCGATAAAATAGAAGTTATAGACCACTTTAATACTGTCGGTTTTATGAAGAATGTTTCTGATAGCGAGGAACTAGCTATGAATGTAAAACTGAAAGCTGACAAAAAGAAATTTGTTTTTGGGGATATAGAAGCCGCAGCAGAAATTGCAAACGACAATTCGTTTTATCTAGCACATACAGGTTTATTTTATTACAGTCCAAAAACAAATATTAGTTATATAGGTGACAGCAATAACATTGGGAAAAGCACTTTTACTTTTGAAGATTTAATACGCTTTGACGGCGGAGTAAGTAGTTTTTTATCGGGAAGAAAATCGTTTACAAATCTATTCAATTTTGCAAATGATAATAATGATGTAGTTGAAAATAAATCGAATTTTAGTGCCTTAAATTTTAGCGTAAATGTTTCCCAAAAGCTAGCGGTTTCAGGCTATGGTATTTTTTCAAAAGTATTTACTAAAACGTATTACGAAAATCAAAATACTTATATCGAAAATACATTTTCATCATTTGAAAACAGATTACAAGACAATAGCAACAAAATTACTTTGGGAATAGCGAATATTAAGTTGGATTATTCTCCCAATATTAAAGAGAAATGGTTTTATAACATACAGTTGCAAGCAAGTAACAATAACGGCAAAAATAGCATCAACTCAACTACCGCTTCAAATAACACATTATTCGAAACTATTTCAAATTCGGATAATAGCTCACTTAAACAATATATTGAATGGCATAAAAGTTATAATGACAATCATACCAATACTTTTGTCGTTAACCACGCTTTCGAAAAAAATACTCCTACAATTAGTTGGTTTACCAATCAGCTTTTTTTATCGGGCTTTATACCATTGCAAACCGATTCTCAATATCATTTAGAACAAATTAAAAAGGTTCAAAATAATAGTTTAGATGCGTTATTCAAACATTACTGGATAGTTAATGATTTTAATCATTTGTATGCTATTATTGGAAATAATTACGGTAATTCAAAATTATTTACTTCTGAAAATCAGTATCTCACCAATGGGACAGTAAATGATTTTACAACAAATGGTTTTGGTAATGACATTGATTACAAATTAAACGATAGCTATTTTGGCTTAGAGTATAAATTTAAAATAGGAAAATGGACTAATAAACCAGCTCTATACGTCCATTGGTATAATTTGATAACCAATCAATTCAACGCTAAAAATAAAGTTTCAAAGAATCTACTGCAACCTCAATTTAATAGTAAATATGAGTTTAGCCAATCAGAAACATTGGAGTTTAATTATAAACTATCTAATACATTTGCCGAGGTGTCTCAGTATGCTACTAATTTTACGTTACAAAACTACAATCTTGTTTTTAAAGGAAATGCTTTACTAACAAACGAACAATTTCATAATGCAAACTTACGCTATCAAAGAATGAATATGTATCGGGGAATAACTGTAAATGCTATTGTAGACTACAACAACAAAATAAAATCAATACGGAACACCATACAACTAGTTGGTATTAATCAGTTTACTACGCCAATTATAACAGACAACCCAGAAACTACTTGGCGACTAAATGGATCATTTGGAAAAAAAATATACCGATTCAATTTTAAAATAAATCCTACATTAAATTGGTTCAATTATATTCAGACAATAAATAATAATACCACAAGTACAAACAGAAATAGTCAAAATTTAGGATTTTCAATACGTACTGCTTATCGAAAATGGCCAGATGTATCACTGGGCTACCAAAAAGGATATAATCAATTAAAAGGAATCACGAATTCAAGTTATACAACAGATGAATTTAATGGAGATTTCGAGATTTCATTTTTAAAATCGTTTAATTTCAAATTTGAATATGAAAACTATAAAAATGATTCTAGTAATCGTTCTAATTTTTTTGAAATTGCCAATACTTCGGTTAGTTATCAAAAAAAGAACAAGCCTTTACTTTTTGAAATTTTTGTGAATAATTTATTAAATAATAAAATAAAGGCCAGTAACTCTTTTTCTGATTATTTAATTACTGAACAAAAGACATATATTCTACCTAGAGTTTTTATGTTATCTATTTCTTATAAGCTATAATCAAAAGGAAGCTTTCGATTGCTAAGATCCATTTTTAAAGAAAATTAACTTCTAAACTAGTAAACTTGTTTAAAGTCTACTACCTTCACAACTATTGCAATACTCAAGAAAAACTAGAAACAAAGGCATTTTTTTATTAGAATTATTCACAATTGATAATAAGTTAAGACATTTTTTCAAAATCAAAGAAATCAATCCACAATACAAACCAAACCTTGGTTAAACAAGAAAAGATAAATCTTTATAGATTTAGCTTTTCTTATTTAATCGAAATAGAAAACCATATTACTTCGTTTTCACTGGGGGCAAGTCAAATGCAGCAGACTCATGCTCAAAACCATTGCGGTGTGCTCCATCGCAAAAAGGTTTATTGGCAGATAATCCGCAACGGCAAAGACCCAAAGCAGTTCTTCCTTCTAAACCGTAGGTTTGACCATTGCAATCTGTTATTTCAAAATCGCCTTCTATTTTTATAGACCCATTCTTATTGATTGTTAATTTAG
>JAYTBZ010000037.1:0-10849 GCA_043736705.1 Flavobacterium sp.
CAAGCATAACAAGTCAGTAACTCAAATTTTACATTTTGACCGTTACTTTGCAAAAAATTTAAACAAATGAAATTCAAGTTACTATTTTTCACGTTATTATTGACAGCTATTTCTTTTTCGCAAAATAAAGGAACCATTACTGGAACATTAACAGACAAAGAGGCTAACAATCAGTCATTACCTTTTGCTAACGTTCTTATTAAGGGAACAAGTATAGGAACAAATACTGATATCGATGGTAAATACACCTTAACTATATTACCAGGAAGTTATACTCTGCAATTTAGCTTTGTAGGATATGAAACTGTAGAAGTTCCTGTAACGGTGGTGGCTGACCAAACAATTACTATTAATAAAGCATTGGGTTCAGGAAGCTATACACTGAAAGATGTTATTGTTAAAAATACGGCAAATAGAGAAAAGGAAACAGCAATCCTTTTAGATCAAAAAAAAGCTATCGTTTTCAAACAAAGTATTGGAGCTCAAGAAATGGCTCGTAAAGGAGTAAGTGATGTTGAGGAAGGTTTGACAAAAATTACCGGAATTACCAAAGTAGAATCCAGAGGTTTATTCGTAAGAGGTTTAGAAGATCGTTACAACAATTTATTGATTAACGAATTACAAGCTCCATCCAACAGTCCTTTTACTAAAATCATACCACTAGATTTATTCCCAACAGACATAGTAGGAGTTTTGAATGTATACAAAACATTTAATCCAAATATTTCTGGAGATTTTGCTGGGGCAACTGTAAATATTGAAACTGTTCAGGCTAAAAGTATTACTAAAATTTCTTTAGGTGCTGGTTTTACTACTGAAAACAACGGTTCTGATTTTTTGATTCATAGCGATGCAAATAATACTCAAGGTTTTTTTGGGTTAAACGGCAGCGATCGTCAATTAAGTCCTGCATTTGGTAGCGTACCACAGGGTAAAAAACTTACTCCAGATGAATACAATGCAGCTTACAAAAAAAATACTTGGAACGTAGATCAAACTTCAAGTCCTTTAAATACCAGTTTTGGATTTATCCATTCTGAAAAATTTAATGTGGATAATGGAGATAAGATTAATTACACTTTCTCTATTAATGGAGATAATAAATATGTAATACGTGAAGGAGTTGATCGTACTTTTATTCTTGGTGCTGGTGATTATGATAACAATTTACAAAGAGAAAGTTATAGTTATCAAACTAACTCATCTGCTTTGGCAGCGATTAACTATAAATCAAAACGTTTTGACATTGGTTTAAACTCTTTTTACTTACGTTCAACAGATAGCAGAATAATTGATCAATTAGGATATACTAACAATCAAGCTAGCAACCCAAATATTTTGATTCGTACGAACCAATTTGACCAATCTGATTACATTAACACTCAATTGTTAGGAAATGTAAAACTTACTTCTGACGAAAAGCACACATTAAAATTAGGCGGGTCGTTTGTGAGAACTGCTTATGAGCAACCTGATCGAAAATTTATCATTGGCGAGAAAGTATCTCCAACAGAAATCAATACTTCTTACGGTGGAAATCATTTGAATAGACAATACTTAGACATTAAAGGAAATTACTATTTCTCAGGTTTAGCAGAATACAATCTTAAATTTGATGAAAAAGAAAACGGAAAATCAAATCGTTTAACAATTGGTTATAATGTTTTCGAAAATGACTTGAAATCAACATATCGTATCTTCTCAGGGTTACGTTCAGTAAACAAAAACTATACTGCTCCTGTAAACACCATCAATTCTTTCATAGTTGATGATATTAATAACGGCATTATTTCAGTTCGTGAGGAATCAAATGCGGATTACAAAGTAAAATTAAACCAAACTGTAAATGCTGGATACTTTAATTACTTGCATAATTTTGGTAAAAAATTAGAAGTTAACGCAGGTGTTCGTATAGAAAATTCAGACAGAACAATCAAATTCAGATCTATAGGTCAAATCATAAACGACCCATACAAAAACATCCTTGATAAAAAATTAGATTTCTTACCAGTTATTAATGCAAAATATGAACTAACTGAAAATAGTAATTTGCGTTTTAATGGTTCTAAAACCATCACTAGACCAGTAACAATGGAGTTATTACCACTTCAATATATAAGCCCAGATGGAAAATCTCTTTTAGGTAATCCAAATTTAAAGAATAGCGACAATTACAATTTTGATGCAAAATATGAATTGTTCCCAAAAAGCAATGAATTGTTTGCTGTTGGTTTGTTTGCCAAACAAATTCAAAACCCAATAGAAAGAATATTCATTGCAGGTGCAGGAGGTAGTGGTCAATTAATGACTTACCAAAACTCTAAAGAAGCTTTGTTATATGGAGCAGAAATTGAATTGTTATTGCAATTAGAGAGGTTATCTCCAACACTAGCTGATTTTTCATTCGGATTGAATACTTCACTAATGAAGACCGATGTAAAAGTTAACTTTGGCAACACATCATTAGAGAACAATCCAAGCCGAAAATTACAAGGAGCTTCTGAGTGGATTATCAATTCGGATTTAAAATACGATTTTGAATTCAATGAAATCATGAAAAACTCTATTTCATTAGTTTATGGCGTATATGGTCCAAGAATTTTTGCAGTAGGTTCTGCAGGAATGGATAACATTTATGAAAGGCCATTTCATAAGTTAGATTTTGTTTGGACAAGTAAAATAACCAAGAATATTGATGTTAAATTTGCTGTAGACAATTTACTAAATCCATTATATAAAATGGAATTAGGTAATGAAAATCGATTTACTATAAACGAAAATTCATTGTTGCTAGAAAGCTTCAAAAGAGGTAGGGGAATTTCTCTAAATCTATCTTATACATTCTAAATCAAAAGCTGCCTTTTAAGGCAGTTTTTTTTGAATATAAATTCCTAAAAGCTAAAAAAGAGTTTACATAAAATTTACATAATGTTTAAATTTTAGCAATAGTATTATAATGTTACGTTAACTTTCTTCTCAAATGTCGTAACTACATTTGTATCAAATAATCACAACAAACAAATAGTAAAAAAATGAAAAAATTAGTTTTAAGCTTATCAATCGTAGCTTTGTCTTTAGGTAGCTGTTCCTCTGATAATGAAGAAATCACTACACAACCAATACCTACTGGAACTATTACAGGAGATATTACTACTGCAAAAACATATCCACTAGGAAACTACACTATACAAGGAACTGTAAAAATTAAAAGTGGAGGTTCTTTAACTATTGAAGCAGGTTCTACAATTACTGCTACTATTTCTGACGGAACAGCTGATGCTCTTTTAGTAGAAAATGGTGGTAAATTATTTTTAAACGGAACTTCTGCATTACCAGTTGTATTTACAGAAACTTCTAAAACTCCAGGATCTTGGGGAGGAATCATAATGTTCGGAGATGCTCCAATCGTGGGTGCAAATGGAGTAGCGACTGCTACATCTGAAGATGGAAACAACCTAGCTTACGGAGGAACAAATGTTGCTCACAATGGTGGTTCTTTGAAATATGTAAGAGTAGAATATGCTGGGAAAAAATTAACTGACAATACTAGTGAAATGAATGGATTCTCATTCTATTCAGTAGGTTCAGGAACAGTATTAGAAAACTTAGTAGCTTACAAGGGAGCTGATGATGGTTTTGAATTTTACGGTGGAACTGTAAGCGCTAAAAACTTAATCTCATTCGGTAATTTCGATGATTCTTTTGACTGGCAAGATGGATGGAGAGGTGATGCAAACACTAACTGGTTGGCTTACCAAGTAGCCACAGGAAACTACGGTATGGAAATCGAAGCTAAGTCATTTAACAATGCTTTCGGACCAAAAGTAAGCAACATTACTTTAACAAGAGCTTCAGGTACTGTAACCGAAGGAGGATCGTCAGCCGCTGAATATGATGCTATCCAATTTAAAAAGGAAGGAAATGGTGAATATTCAAATATAGTTATATCAGGATATACAACTGCTAATTCTACTGCTGTTAGAATTCAAGATAAAGCAACATTTGACAACCAAGTAACTGGTGGTAAAATCAAATTATTAAATGTAAAAATCAATGATGGTACTTCACAGTTCGCTGGAGTAGGAACTACTTTTACAGTTGTTTTCCCTGCAGGAAACTACACAACAAGTACTACAGCTACTGGCGCTACTTTAACTCCAGGTGCATGGGCAATTGTTGATGGAGTAAGCTTGATCAAATAATTTCAGATTATATATAATACTTCTAAATGCCTTTCATACCGAAAGGCATTTTTTTTGGTATGCTTTTTGAAATATTTTATGTATATTTACTTTACAATTACATCTAATGGCAAAAAACTACTTTTATAGTATCATTTTATTGGTTTTTTTATTCTCTTTAAGCGCAAATGCTCAAGACAATAAGCAACAACCAAAAACGCAAGAAACCGCTGCAATAGAGGGTTTAAGCTTGTACCCGAACCCTGTGAGTAATGGTAAAGTGTACATCACTACAAAAAATGACTTAGATAAAGAAATCATTATATTTGATGTTTTAGGAAAAAAAGTAATGCAAACCATGCTTAGTTCTAGAGAGCTTAATGTCTCTAATTTAACGTCTGGTGTTTACATCATTAAAATAAATGAAAAAGAGGCATCAGCAACGAGAAAATTAATCATACGATAATTACAAAAATACAGCTTTAAAGCTCCAATTCTAGTTGGGGCTTTTTTTGTGACTTGTTGTAATGGAAAACAAGTTGTAACCATCTGTTAATCGAATTCCGTTCTTGGTTTGCCTTTAAATTTTTGATTACTTTTGCAAAAAAAATTCTTGATCGCATCTTCCGACATATTTGCCATTTCTAGTCAAAAACAATTTGAAAAAATTGCTTTAAAAATCTTTCGATACCAATACGAAAACAACATAGTATATCAAGAATTTTGTAATTTTCTTAAAACAGATCCTCAAAAAGTAAAATCATTACAACAGATTCCATTTTTGCCCATACAGTTTTTTAAGAGCCATAAAGTGGTTTCCAATAGCGATGCTATTCAAGAAACCTTTACCAGCAGCGGAACGACCGGAATGATAACTAGTAAACATCTAGTGACTGATATTTCCTTATATGAAGAAAGTTATCGCAAAGGATTTTCGCAGTTTTATGGAAACATTGAAGATTATGTTGTTTTGGCTTTACTCCCATCTTATCTAGAACGAGAAGGTTCTTCGTTAATTTACATGGTCAAAGATTTAATAGAACAATCAAATCATTCAGAAAGTGGGTTCTACCTCAACAATCACGACGAATTGATTGATAAGTTACTTGCTTTAGACCAAGCGGGTCAAAACGTTATTCTTATTGGAGTTACCTTTGCTTTATTGGATTTAATTGAAAAACACAGGTTTCAATTGCAACATACCATAATTATGGAAACTGGCGGTATGAAAGGCAAACGTAAAGAAATGATTCGGGAGGAACTTCACGAACAATTGTGCAAAGATTTTGGCGTTTTAAACATCCATTCTGAATATGGTATGACCGAATTACTCTCGCAAGCCTATTCTTTAGGAAATGGCGTATTTGAATGCCCATCTTGGATGCAAATCCTGGTTCGTGACACTGAAGATGCTTTGACCTATATTCCATATGGAAAAACAGGCGGAATCAACGTAATTGATTTGGCTAATATTAATTCCTGCTCTTTTATTGCCACGCAAGATTTGGGCAAAAAAAATCCCAATAACTCTTTTGAAGTATTGGGACGTTTTGATAATTCGGATATTCGAGGTTGTAATTTGATGGTATTGTAAGAATAATAAAAATAGTATTATATGCGTATTTTCCTTCTGCTTATATTTATGTCAATATGCACGGTTTCTTTAGCTCAAAACACAGAAGTAGCAGTTCAAATCGACTCCATCACTTACCTAGACACCGCTATTGAGGAGCGCGTATTTACAATACATTATCACGTTACAAACAAAACCAAAAGTCTCATTTCATTAGTCCTAAATACCAAAGAGTTAAAATCTAACATGTACAATAGTTCATCATGGATTCCATCTTACCGGTTGTTCCAAAATAAAATCATGCTTGAATCTAACACCATTTTTAACTCTAAAAAAAATGATGCTGTCCTTAAAAAAATGATGCAAGATTTAGAATCTAATCGAGACAAATTAAATAAATATCTTTTAGCTAAACAAAAAGTAATATCAACAACGATAAGCAAAAATATTATCAATTCTATTGTTAAACTAAAAGGTAACGAGACTAAAAGCTTTGTTGCTAGTTTGACTTGGGATAAAAATCGATATCACAAACACTTTGATAACGAATATTATTTAGACCAAAAATCAACACATTATTTAGACCTATTCCTATATTTCAACAAATATGAACTAAAAGATCACTTATTGCCAGAAGATTTAAATACAATTTTAGAAGATGCTACAATTGCAACAGGGTGGCTCTACTCCAACAAGATGGAAATTAATTTCAAAGACTAATTAGAAACAAAAACCCCAACAACTCTTTCGAGGTATTGGGATGTTTTATAATTAGAATAGAGAATAATTCATTTATCACCTTAAACCATTCTCACCACAAAATAATTTTTCTTACCACTTTGCAACAATACAAATTGATTGTTGATTAGATCTTTGGTCGAAAGCACAAAATCCTCGGCAACTTTTTCTTTATTTACCGATATAGAATTAGCTGTCAATGCACGTCTTGCTTCACCATTAGACTTAAAAAATCCTGTTTTTTCGTTTAAAATATCTACAATATTAATTCCTGCTTCGATTTCATTTCTGCTGATTTCCGCTTGGGGAACACCATCAAAAACCTCTAAGAAAGTGGCTTCGTCTAGGTCTTTCAAATCAGCTGCCGTTGCATTTCCAAAAAGAATTGCTGATGCTTTTATAGCTTTTTCAAGTGCTGCAGCAGAATGAACAAAAGTAGTTAATTCTTCTGCCAATTTCTTTTGCAAAACTCTTAAGTGTGGTGCAACTTTATGCTCTTCAATTAAAGAATCGATAGTTTCTTTATCCAAGAAAGTAAAGATTTTGATATACTTTTCGGCGTCTACATCAGTCGTATTCAACCAAAATTGGTAAAATTTATATACCGAAGTTTTATCAGCCGTTAACCAAATATTGCCCCCTTCTGATTTTCCAAATTTAGAACCGTCTGCTTTTGTAATCAACGGACACGTCATGGCATATGCTTTGGCCTCTTCGCCTACGTTCATTCTTCGCACTAGTTCCGTTCCAGTGGTAATATTCCCCCATTGGTCTGAACCACCCATTTGCAACAAGCAATTGTATTCTTTATGCAAATGATAAAAATCGTATCCTTGAATTAATTGGTAGGTAAACTCTGTAAACGACATTCCTTCGCCTTCACCTGACAATCTTTTCTTTACAGAATCCTTTGCCATCATATAATTAACCGTGATACGTTTGCCTACGTCACGAGCAAAATTGATGAATGACAAATCTTTCATCCAATCGTAATTGTTTACTAAAACGGCCGCATTAGCAGTTGTTGCATTAAAATCTAAAAAACGCGACAAAACACTCTTTATTCCTTGAACATTATGATTTAAAGTAGCTTCGTCAAGCAAATTTCTTTCATCAGATTTACCAGATGGATCTCCAATCATTCCTGTTGCACCACCTACCAAGGCAATAGGTTTATGTCCGAAATTTTTTAAGTGAACCAATAGTATAATCGGAACTAAACTCCCAATATGTAAGGAATCAGATGTTGGATCAAACCCTATGTAAGTAGCTGTCATCTCTTTTAAAAGTTGTTCTTCGGTCCCAGGCATGATGTCGTGAACCAATCCGCGCCACTGTAATTCGGAAATAATATTTTTCATTCTAGTAGATCTAATTTTTGGACAAATATAAAACTTAATGTCGAATCGCATATTTGTTTGACTGCTTAATCTGAAAAAATCACATTTCATAACTGATTATTCGTAAATTTACCAAATGATACTAGTCACAGGAGGAACGGGTTTAGTAGGCGCACATTTATTGCTTCATTTGATTGAATCCCAAAGTATCGGGAGTGAAAAAATACGCGCTATTTATCGAAGTATAGCTTCAATAGAAAAAACAAAATCCCTATTTGCCATCTATAAAAAGGAATCGTTGTTCGAGCATATCGAATGGATTCAAGCTGATATTACCGATGTACCTACTTTAGAAATTGCTTTTCAAAACATTGACGTGGTTTACCATTGCGCCGCTTTGATTTCTTTTGATCCAAAAGAGGAGGAACGTTTGCGAAAAACGAACATTGAAGGCACGGCAAATATTGTAAATTTTTGTATCGCTTACGAAATACAAAAATTATGCTTTGTCAGTTCTATTGCTACTTTAGGTGATTTACCGCCTCATGAAAAATTCATCACTGAGGAAACGGAATGGAATCCTGAAAATTCACATAATGATTATGCCATTTCTAAATATGGCGCCGAAATGGAAGTATGGCGCGGACAACAAGAAGGTTTAGATGTTATCATTGTAAATCCTGGCGTAATCATTGGCCCTGTCTTGGAATTTCCAGATTGGAAAGAAGGTAGTGGTAAACTTTTAACAAAAGTAAAAAAGGGATTACGATACTATACTTTGGGATCCTCAGGATTTGTCGCCGTTACTGATGTGGTACGATTAGCGCATCAATTGATGCAAAGCGAAATCAAAAATGAACGCTTTACTTTGATTGCAGAAAATAGCATTTTTCGTGATATTCTAAATGCTATGGCTGATGGATTGGGTGTGAAAAGGCCTAAAATTCATGCAAAACCTTTTTTTATGAAAGTCCTCTGGAGATTGGATTGGTTTGTTTCTAATGTGTTCCAACAGAAAAGAAAATTGACTCAAACAGTAGCCAAAGCCTCGTATACCCATACGTTGTACTCCAATAAAAAAATTAAAGAGGCATTAAATACCGATTTCACAAACGTTTACGATTACATCAAAACAATTGTCAATCTGTAATTTAATATACTCTTGGAGTATCGCTATCTACAGTTGCTTTTTGCTGCAACTTTTTGAGTGATTTTTTCTTTTTTTGTTTTTTAATCAAGGAATTTATACTTTGAGTTCTGGCTTCTAATCGCTTGCTGATTTCATCAAAAATTATCTTGTATTCATTGTAATCAGAAGCGTAATAAATATTGCTTTTAGCATATTGAATGCTGTCAATTTTATATTTTTTAAAAATATATGCTCTAGGATTTATTTTAAAAGTATCCAAGGAAGCTGGATTTTGATTTTTTATGGCTTCTAAAACAGTCAAATCATACATAATATCCACTATAACATCTTTTGCAATCAATCCTTCTGGTTTAGGTACAACTTCCTCTTTACAACTTACTAATCCTATTGCAATCGCTAAAAATAATATGGCTTTTCTCATTTATGAAATTTTATCTTTCAAATAGCAAACGTTTTCCTGCACGAATATCTTTTACTTTAAAAGCAGTATAAACCAGCTGTCCGTTTACAAACGTATGGGTAATTCTAGATTTAAAAGTATATCCTTCAAATGGAGACCAACCGCATTTGGCAATAATATTTTCCTTTTTTACACTCCATGGTAAACCTGCATTTACGATCACTAAATCTGCATAGTAACCTTCCCGTATAAAACCGCGCTTTTTAATTTTAAAAATTTTAGCCGGATTGTGACACATCTTTTCCACTATTTTCTCCACACTAATTTTTCCTTCGTAATGTGCTTCAAACATAGCCACAACGGCGTGTTGCACTAATGGACCTCCAGATGGTGCTTTTAAATAAGACTGATTTTTTTCTTCTAAAGTATGCGGCGCATGATCTGTAGCAATAACATCAATTCGATCGTCTAGCAAAGCTTCCCACAACACTTTTCTATCATGGGCTGTTTTTACAGCTGGATTCCATTTTATCAAATTGCCCTTAGTAACATAATCATCATTGGTAAACCAGAGGTGATGCACACAAACTTCGGCAGTGATTTTTTTGTCTTCTAATGGAATTTTGTTGGTAAACAAATCCATTTCTTTGGCAGTCGAAAGGTGAAAAACATGCAAGCGAGCTCCGGTTTTCTTGGCTAGCGCAATCGCTTTTGAAGAGGAAATATAACAGGCCTCTTCACTTCGAATAAGATGGTGAACTGTAACGGGAATATCCTCTCCAAACTCTGCTTTGTATTTTTCTAAATTATTTTTTATGGTCGCTTCATCTTCACAATGCACTGCGATTAACAAGGGTGTACTAGAGAATATTTTCTCTAAAGTGACTTCATTATCCACCAACATATTTCCTGTCGAGGAGCCTAAAAATATTTTTATTCCAGCAACATTCTTTGGATTTGTTTTTAAAACTTCCTCTAAATTATCATTAGTTGCCCCCATCATAAAGGAATAATTGGCGTATGATTTTTGGGCGGCCAACTCGTATTTTTGTTCTAATATTTCTTGGGTAACCGCATTAGGAATTGTATTCGGTTGTTCAATAAAAGAAGTAATTCCTCCAGCAATTGCTGCTTTCGATTCTGATTCTATATCGCCTTTGTGCGTAAGTCCTGGCTCTCTAAAATGCACTTGATCATCAATAGCACCAGGAATTAAATAATTCCCTTCGGCATCAATGATTTTGCATTGAGAGGATTTAGCACTAATACTGTCTGCTATTTCAACAATTAAGTCATTTTCAATTAATACATCGCCTTCAAAAATGACTCCTTCATTTACAATTTTGGCATTCTTAATTAAAACCCTATTCATATTATCTTTTTCTTATAATGTGTTGACTAATCTTTTTAATCTAAGTGCAATTACTCCAAAAACAGCTTCAACAATTATAGAATTACTCATTTTGG
>JAYTBZ010000038.1:0-4813 GCA_043736705.1 Flavobacterium sp.
GTTGGTCCCTTTTTTTATGGGGTCGGGCAATACGCGCTACTTCGGTAGCTTGCTGCTTTCCCTCACGCAAAACCGCCACAAGAACAGTTATTTCTTTGCTGATAAATAAACGCCAATCAAAATGATAAAGGCACCAAAAAATTGAACCGCAGTAAGCATTTCATTGTCTAATAATCCCCAGCAAAAAGCAACAACAGGAATTAAATAAGTAACCGAAGTAGCAAATACTGGTGATGAAATTTGGATTAATTTAAAAAACAAAATATTAGCAATTCCGGTTCCTACAACTCCAAGAACCACTATAAACAAAACAGACTCCTGCACTTTTACATCGCCAACAATTTCAAAAAAACCAGAGAAAAACAAGACAATGAATGCTGGAACAAACAACACCATAAAATTACCCGTTGTAATGCTCAACGGACTCAAATCATGGAGGTATTTCTTGATCAAATTAACATTCACAGCATAACATATGGAAGCAATTAAAACCAGAATAGCGTAGTAATAATTTTGTTCCGGATGATGAATCGCACCATTCAAAATCAACAAAACACTTCCGGCCAAACCGATTAAAATGCCAAAAATCTGATTGCGCTTGAATTGCAATCCAAAAACCAAAGCGCCTAAAATTAAAGTATTTAAAGGTGTAAGTGAGTTTAAAATTGAACTTACTGAACTATCGATTTGTGTTTGAGCAATAGCAAATAAATAAGCAGGAATAAACGTTCCAAACAATGAAGTCAAAGCAATGTATTTCCATTTGAACCTTGGTATCTTTGACAAACTTCTAAATCCTATCAGTACTAAAAAAACAGCTGCAAACAGGATGCGTAATGATCCCAGTTGCAGTGCAGTCAACCCTATTAATCCTTTTTTTATCAATATAAAGGAACTTCCCCAAACTAAGGCAAGAACTACCAAGTAAACCCATTTCAACTGCTTTGATTCCATAAAGATAATTTTGGTCAAAATTGTAACTATTTTATGAAATAGTCCTTATTTTTTTAATTAATTTTACAACTCAGACTTTCTTTTAACCTTTTAAATTTTCATTCTAATGAATTTCAAAAAATCAATATTGACTGTGGTACTTGCAAGTGTTCTGTTTACTGGCTGTAAAGACAAACCTAACGAAACTGATTCAAAAGAAATAACAACAACAGATATACCACAAATTAAAAAGAAAATAGCAATTGCCAATATTCAAACAGCACGTTTTTCTGTAGAAGGGATGACCTGTGCAGTAGGTTGCGCTAAAACAATTCAAGAAGATTTAACTCAACTAGAAGGTGTTCAAAAGGCTACAGTCGATTTTGAAACAAAAATAGCCACTGTAACTTTTGACAAAACAGTACAAAATCCAGAAAAGTTGACAACTGTTGTAGAAGCAGCTGCCGATGGTAAGACATACAAAGTTTCTAATGTAAAATTATAAACAGACTTTTCATTTTATAACAAAACATTCTCTTGATGGGGATGTTTTTTTTTGTGTTTCTTTACGAGAAACGAAGCAATCACATTTAGCAATTCCGTTTCAATTATTCTTACTTATATTCATGAGTTTGCTTCGTTCCTCGCAATGACTTTGATTGCGTTATTGCAGACTGAAATCTAAAAACTGCAACCTGTCATTTCCATTTTAAGGTTTCCATCAATCGCTGCATATCATTTTTGATATAACTTGCCGCTGGCATGATAGAATCGTAATTGGGTTTTGTATAAAAATAAACGGATCCAATTACAAAATGCTTGGTACTATCAGTGACATAAAATTGAGAGTTGGTTGCTGCATTTCCTTCTACTTGATAAAACATACCATACACCTTTTCATCAGCATTCAAATAGGGCTGTTCTAATATATCATCGGCTTTTATCACGTGTTCATAAGTCAGTTTTTGTGCATCACGCAACAGCTCGTTAATGTTTTTCGTGACTGGCTTATACGTAAGATAAATAGTCGCTTTCATTTTTGGATACGTAATCGTAAACCCACAATCCGTTTCTTTTTTGATAATGGCATCTGAATTAATTTCGAAGACAAAAGGACATTCGTTTTCAAAATTAACATATTTAGCCTCTGGAAAATCCAACCGCAAATAACTGGAAGGTTTAGGCAAGACATCCTTCTTGCAACTAAAAGTCAACAATGAAACTACTACTATTACCGAAAAAAAGATAGTTTTTTTAAACATTTATATTTATTCAAGAGTTACTTTTATTTGTTTGATTCTTTTTTGATCGACTACTTCAACGATAAACATACAGTTTTCGAAAGTACATTTTTCGTTCTTTTTTGGAAAATTACCTGAAATTTCTAAAATAAATTCAGCCAAGGTTTCCGGTTCGCCTTTTTTGATTCCAAATAATTCTTCATAAATATCTATTATTTTATAAATTATTAACAATCTATTTTCCC
Organism: Flavobacterium sp.; assembly: GCA_043736705.1. Lineage (GTDB taxonomy): Bacteria > Bacteroidota > Bacteroidia > Flavobacteriales > Flavobacteriaceae > Flavobacterium. Next base: position 2,420 of record JAYTBZ010000038.1, read on the forward strand.
TTCAAAAAGATAATTTTTGTCATCAATTTAGGAAAAAATTAATACTCTCATCGTCAAATTCATTGGTATTGATGTGAGGCAATAAGTCTTTGACATATGAAACGCCTTTAATCTGATTTACTGAAAAATTTGTTTTTTGTTTTGCCCATTTACTATGCAAATAAATCCAAGTAGATCGCACAGGTAAGCTTATTGGCGAAAGCAATTTATCCAGAAAAACAATTGGATAAACAATTAACAAACTAAACTTCAAGCCGTTCCTACGAGCGTAAACTTTTGGAATTACCACTCCAAATAATACAATTAAAAAGGGAGCGATTAGAATTTCCAACCCAAATTTAAAAATCGTTGTGTTTATGTGTGAAAAAATGGTTTCTATAACTACGTAAAACATTAAAATGATTGAAATATTCAAGAAATTATTAGCTACCAAAAGTGATGTTACCAGTTTTTTTGGTTTATCTAAAAATGCTTCCATAATCTTCCCTTTCGAACTATTTTCATGATTAATTGCTTCATTGTCATTTTGTGACAACGATAATAAAGCTACTTCGGCTCCCGAAATTAATCCTATACAAAATAGCAAAACTACTATTCCCGCAATACCAAATACAAGATTTACATCAATAGTGTACGAAAAAAATAAACTGGGTTCTGGGTCCAAATTGGCTCGGTTTAATTAAAATGGCAAGTCATTTACAGGCAATACATTATTTTCTGGATCAAAATTAGTATTTTTAGGAACATCACCCGCAGGAATTTGTTTGTTATTCTCACTTTCCTTTTTAGTAGTTAAGAAAGTGAATTCAGTTACTTGAATTTCGATGGCATGCTTTGTACTTCCATCCTCTGATTGCCATTGACGCGATTTAATACGACCTTCCACATAAATTTTATCTCCCTTAGAAAGGTATTTTTCACAAAGTTCAGCCGCTTTGTTACGCACAACTAGATTGTGCCATTCTGTTGAAGTTATTTTTTCATTGGAAGTTTTGTTGATATATACTTCATTTGTAGCCAGTTGAAACCTACCAATGCAGTTGCCTCCATCAAAATAATGCATTTTGATATCATCGCCAAGAAAACCAATTAGCATCACCTTATTTAATGTTCCGTTCATTGTAAATTATGGTATTCATCAAAGGTACATTTTTTTAGAAACTCTATAATTCCTTTTCAATAAAATTATGAATCACAATTGGGAATGGAAATGTTCTCAAAGTTTCCGCATCAATTCCGTTTTCAATTCTTCCTTCAATTTTCACTTTCCAAAACTTGATTTGCAAATGCTGATGTGACAATTTATGAAGGATACTTTTTTCGTTGTATTCGAGTAAACTCTTAACCTGATATTGGTCACTAAAATTGGTTTGTAAATGGGATACAATAGCATCAAAATCTTCTTCCTTCTCCGTCTCCATCAAAGGAAATTCGTATAAGTTGTGCCAAATCCCTTTGTCTGTTCTTTTCTGTATAATTGTATTTCCCGTTTCGTCTTCAAGAACTATGTAATTAAAGAATCGGCTTCTAACTGTTACATTTTTAGATTTTATTGGTAATTGATCGACTTTATTATTTTGCAAAGCAGCGCAACTTTCGTTGAAAACACAAATACCACAATTCGGACTTTTAGGAATACATTGCAACGCACCAAACTCCATTATTGCTTGATTGAAAGTTGCCGGGTTGTCTTTTGGCATGAGTTCAAAAGCTAAAGCTGCGAATTCCTTTTTGGCGGATGCCTGAGCAATATCAATCTCAACATCAAAATATCGAGCCAAAACCCGAAAAACATTTCCATCAACAACAGGTACTGCTTCATTATAGGAGAAAGATGCAATTGCAGCAGCAGTGTATGTACCCACACCTTTTAATTTTAATAAATCATTATAGGTTTCTGGAAACACACCAGATAGCTCTGTGGCTATATACTGCGCTGTTTTGTGTAAATTACGTGCCCTAGAATAATATCCTAATCCTTGCCATAATTTTAACACTTGTTCTTCACTCGCCGCCGCAAGATCAAAAACAGTGGGAAATGCAGTTGTGAAAGACAAAAAATAAGGCATTCCTTGCGCAACACGAGTTTGTTGAAGCATGATTTCAGAGAGCCAAATAGGATATGGATTGGTAGTTTTTCTCCAAGGTAAATCGCGTTTATTTTGTAAATACCATTGTATTAGCACTTTAGAAAAAATCATGTTTTAATTATTTGTTAGCAAAAGTAAAAGTTTAGTTGATTAAAATTTAATGAATTAGCTTGAATAATTGTTTTTTAAATTCATATATTTGCAAACTCAAAAAAATAGTACAACATTATAAATAGGAAAGAAAATGACGAAAGCAGATATCGTAGCAAAAATTTCAGAAAAATTAGGTCTTGAAAAAGGAGAT
>JAYTBZ010000039.1:0-4811 GCA_043736705.1 Flavobacterium sp.
CAAAAGTTTGATGCAATAGGTTGAAATAAATTTAATTTGTAAATTTGCAATTCAATAAAAATTAAAAAACATGGAAAACGGAATATATGCTAAATTCAATACTGCAAAAGGTGCTATTTTAGTAAAACTTACACACGATTTGACTCCGGGAACGGTTGGGAATTTTGTAGGATTAGCAGAAGGAAATATAGAGAATAAAGTAAAACCTCAAGGAACAAAATTTTATAACGGTCTAAAATTTCACAGAGTAATTCCTGATTTTATGATTCAAGGTGGTTGTCCACAAGGAACAGGAACTGGAGATCCTGGATATAAATTTGATGATGAATTTCACCCAAGTTTAAAACACAATCGTCCGGGAGTTTTAGCAATGGCTAATTCAGGACCTGGAACAAATGGCTCACAATTCTACATCACCCATATTCCTGCGGATTGGTTGGATAATAAGCATACTGTTTTTGGTCACGTAGTAGAAGGACAAGATATTGTTGATTCAGTAGAGCAAGGAGATATTTTAGAATCTATTGAAATTATTAGAGAAGGAGAAGAAGCTGCAAATTGGAATGCAATTGAAGCTTTTATCACTTTCAAAGGAGCGCGAAACAAACGTGATATTGCACTAAAAGCCGACGCCGAAGCAGCAATGGAAAAGTTAGCTGCTGGGTTTGAAAAAACAGAAAGTGGTTTGCGTTACCAATTCATCCAAAGAGGTGAAGGTAAAAAAGCAGAAAGCGGAAAAACAGTGGCTGTTCATTATGAAGGTTCATTAGAAAACGGTAAAGTTTTTGATTCCTCTTACCCAAGAAAAAAACCTATCGAATTTAGATTAGGTCAAGGTCAGGTTATTGAAGGTTGGGATGAAGGAATTGCATTGCTACAAGTTGGTGATAAAGCACGTTTTGTGATTCCCTCTCACTTAGGATATGGATCTCGTGGTGCAGGAGGAGCAATTCCACCAAATGCCACTTTGATTTTTGACGTAGAATTGATGGAGGTTAAGTAGTCTAAAACTAGTTATAGAACTAATAAAATTTAAAAATCCCAAAACGAAAGTTTTGGGATTTTTTGTATAAAATAAATTGAGAATTATAAAAGTTGTTAATTTCGAATTTATGAATGTAAAAATTCAAGCAAATCCTTGTTTAATTTATCTTTTTCAATGTAAAATAAACCGTGAGGAGCTCCTTCATAAACAATAAATTTATTGTCTGGTATTAGTTTAGCTGCTATCTCAGAAGTGATTTCTATGGGAACAGTTTTATCTTCGTCTCCATGAATAATTAATGTAGGAACATTTACAGAAGCCATTTCACTTCGAAAATCGGTTGCCGAAAATGATTTGGCACATTCTAAAGTAGCACGTGGGGATGCTAAAGAGCAAAGCATTCTATAATAGTCTAATAAAGGAGTACTGATTGGTTTGCTGATAAAGCTCACACCGAAAAATGTTTTCCCAAAATTATCTAGAAAACTGATTCGGTCTTCTTTAATTAGCTTTGCCATACCATCATACTTTTCTTGGGGAACACCTTTTGGATTGGAGTCTGTTTGCAGTTGAAATGGTGTAATTGAAGCGATAAGAACCGCTTTAGAAACTCCTTTTCCGCCATGACGACTGAAATAGCGAACTACTTCTCCGCCTCCCATTGAAAATCCAACAAGAGTGACTTCTTTTAAACCCAATTGGTCAATAATTGTCTTTAAGTCGTCTGCTAAAGTGTCATAATCATAACCATCCCAAGGTTGTGAGGATTTACCAAAACCACGACGATCATACGCAATTACTCTGTAATTATTTTGAATTAAAGTATCAATTTGATACTCCCACATTTCATTAGATAGTGGCCATCCATGAATAAGAATTACAGGTTTTCCTTCGCCATAATCTTTAACATATAATTTGACATTTGGTGCTGTTTCAATGTACATGTCTAATCCAGTATTATTTCCCTTTCTTGATTCGCTGCTGTTTATCTGATTCATTTCCATAATAGTTACTATTTAAATGATGAATTTACTATTCCTCTCTTGTAAAATTAACAGCATAAACTAAAAATAGTATTATAGAATTAGTGCAAATATTTGTATAATTTAGAGGTTTGCTATTCAATACTTTATTTAAAAAACTAATTATGGAAAACCTTACTTGGACTGAATTTGAAAAAGTAGAAATGCGCGTAGGAACGATACTTGAAGTAAATGATTTTCCAGAAGCGAGAAAACCTGCCTATCAATTGACAATTGATTTTGGTGCTGCAATTGGAATTCTAAAAACATCGGCACAAATAACAAAACGGTATCAAAAAGAAGATTTACTCCAGAGGCAAATTGTAGCAGTTGTCAATTTTCCAAAAAAACAAATCGGTAAATTCATGAGTGAATGTCTCGTACTTGGAGCAGTAGGTGCAGAAGGCGATGTGATTTTATTAGCACCCGATTTTAAAATCGAGAACGGATTGCGAATTGGATAAATTAGGGCACTAAAGTGCTCTCTTTTTTTACTTCTAATGTTTCGAATTTATTGTGAATTGCTAGAATGATAACGCCAAATAAAACAGCAGTAACAATAAGGATTGTATTCATTATTCCTTCTGTTCCAAAAGAAAGTTTGATCAAGATTGTAGAAATTATAAATCCGGAATTCCTGATGACTCTATTAAATTTATCCGAAAGAAAGAAAGAGAATAATAGTAAAAGCACCTCTGTTAGGATTAAAATTGTAAAAAATTTTTCGAAGAAAATTTTATTAATATCCTTAATGTTATCTACTATTTCTTTCAATGAAAAGAAACTTTCATAAATCCAGTGACCCAAACTGTATATCGATAATACCAGAAATATTGGAATGAGTACGACAGCAAAAATATTTTTAAGATTGATGAATTTAGTTACTTCTATGTGTTTTTGAATTTTAGCTTGATTGATTTCATTTTGTCTGTTGAGCTTATAAAACACAAAAATCAGGAAAAATAAAATGACAGTAGCCAAGATGTCAAGTGTAAAATTCACATTGGTCTTAACATTAAACCAATTGGAATTGATTTCTAATTTTGTTAAGTCTTTAAAAATTCTCCTAATAATGATTAAAGTGATGATTTCATATTGTTTGCCAATGTATATGGTAGTTGATTTTGGCAAATAGTACACTAGAAGATACACTTCATAAATCAAAATAAAGGAAAAGGGAGTGTAAATAGCAGATATTGGGTCGTTCAATAATTTAGAGTAATCATTGATAAGAATTATTTTGAGATCAACTAATGTAATGATTAGCAAATGCAATATGAAACTTATTATAGCCAACGATATAAAGAAGATTTCAGTTTTCTTTTTCGTTTTTTCAGATAAAAGTTTGTCGTAAACAATGTCGGACAATGATTTAGTTTCTGTCATATTTTTAATATTGAATTAAAAATAATGAAAAAAGCCTAAAACTCATTTGAATTTCAGGCTTTTAACTTTCGTTTAAGTAGGTTGTTTTATTACATTAAATATCGTCAAATTCTATATCTGTAAATGTTGAGGTTTGTGGTATCTCATCATCGTCTGATTTTTCTTGAGCGTATTCTTTTTTGAAATCTTTTTGGTGACGTTCTGAAATTACTTCTTCTCCTTTGTGGTTCAATACATAAGAAGTCATTTCACCTAAAATTTCTGCAAAAGCTACAAAATCTTCTTTGTACAAATAGATTTTATGTTTTTTAAAATGGAAAGAGCCATCTTCTTCTGTAAATTTTTTACTTTCAGTAATGGTAATATAGTAATCATCTGCCTTGGTCGCTCTTACATCAAAGAAATAGGTTCTTCTTCCAGCTCTTAAAACTTTCGAAAAAATCTCTTCTTTTTCTAACATGTCATGTTCTCTCATAATCCTTTCTTTCAATTTATGGTTGTTAACTAGCAATCAAAAATCTATAAAAAATATCTATTTTCCAACATTTAAAGCATTTCTTTTTCTGAAAGTTGTTTTAAGTATAAAGCAGCATAGTAGCCTTCTTCATTTATCAATTGATTATGAGAACCTTGTTGTATAATTTGACCATTCTCTATGATAATAATTCGATCAGCATTTTTAGCCGAGGAGACACGATGACTTACAATTATAGTAGTTTTGTCTTTGCAAATTTCAAATAAGTTATTCAATATAGTTTCTTCGGTTTCAGTATCTACTGCTGATAAACAATCGTCAAAAAGTAAAATTGGTGGGTTTTTGATAATCGCTCTGGCAATAGAAACGCGTTGTTTTTGACCTCCAGAAAGTGTGATTCCTCTTTCTCCTAAAATTGTTTCATACTGTTTGTTGAAGCCCATAATATTATTATGAACAACGGCACTTTTAGCAGCTGATTCCACTTCTTGAGTAGTTGCATTTTCTTTGCCAAACATGATATTGTTTTTAATACTATCCGAAAACAGGAAAGCATCTTGTGGCACTATTCCAATACTATTTCGTAAATCAAAAAGATTGACACTGCTTATTTCGTTCCCGTCAATGGTAATTTTTCCTTCGGTTACATCATACATTCTCGATATCAAAGATAAAATCGTTGATTTCCCAGAACCTGTTTTTCCTAAAATGGCCAGAGTCTCACCTTTTTTTACGGTAAAAGAAATGTTTTGTAAGGCGGTAATATTTGTGTCTTCATAGGTATACTTTACATTTTCGAAAGAAATAGACCCTTCAATGACTGATTTGTTTTGGTTTTGATTTTTTATCTCCGGTTCAATTTTAAGGAATTCATTGAGTCTTTTTTGAGAAGCTTCGGCCTCCTGAACCATAGACGAAACCCAACCTAAAGAGGCAACAGGCC
>JAYTBZ010000040.1:0-10835 GCA_043736705.1 Flavobacterium sp.
ATCTATTCAGGATTCCTCTTTATGAGGAATTGCAGATATCCTAATAAACCGCTCCAAGTTGTTTTCATGATAACAAATATCGGAATTAATATTGAATTACATTACAATTAAAACAAAAACCCAATACTAAACCAGGTGTACCCTTTTGCATTTTCTGGGGACCAAGAATACTTCATTTCTATAGGCCCTATGATTGTCTCTAAACCATATCCCACAGCATAACCGGAATATTTAGGAATTGAAATCCAATCAACACCCTCAAAAATACGGTCTCCCACATTTGCAAAATTTGCCGAAAAATTGACATGATTTTTTTTATAGAATTCATAATCAATAGTTCCAGTTGACTTTATATAACTGTTTGCAGCGATACTCAAATAATCATAGCCATAAAAATATTTGAAATTATTGATAAGATTGTAGCCATAACCCCCCAAAATAAAATTAAAAAAAGAGATGCTTTCATTGCCAAATGAAAAACCAGCATCGGTATGAAATTTAAACGTTGCATTTTTAAAAAGTGTTGTAGCTACCCCAATATCTCCCTTGGCTATTGAAAAAGGTTGAAAATCTCCTGTATAATTAGATGATACTAGATACGACTGAATGTCTCCAGAAAAATACCAGCCTTTTTTTGGAAAATATTTATTATCAAAAGAATCATATTTCAAGTAGCCAAAAAGACTGAAATACGTACTGTTATCGATAGTAGGATTTACATTTGACAATGTTTCTGATTTAATTCTTAAATACTTTAATTCAGCTCCTCCACCTATCAAAAATTTATTGACAAACAAAGATTGAAAATACGCTTGATTGGTTAAATCTTGAAAATCCACATTGATACTGTTTATTCCTAATGAACCTAAATCAAGGCTGCTTATTTCTTTGGCTACATTTCTATTGAATTGATTGAACTGCGACTTGAATCCAAAACTCAAATTAAAACCCTGCTCAATGTAATAATCCAGATTGTATCTAATGTTGTCTCCAAAAACCAAATCGAGAGAGGTTCTGTCGTTTTTAAAAAAAGTTTTCTTGTGGGTTAGGTTAATCAAAACAGCACTCTTGAATAAATTATCATAGTGCAAACCGAATTTTAGATACGTTTTTGAAGCATTTTCCTTTAGTGTTAAATTTAAATTATCTTCATCCTTATTTTCATCTAATGAATAGGAGATCGCACTAAAATTTTGAGTAGCATTGATGTTATTAATTCCTTTCATTAAATCATTATAACAGGTTTTAGTTCCGGGCTTAAATTTTAATTTTCCAATTACATATTCTTTAGTATAGTTATCGAGTTCGTTACTATTGATTTCTCTTATCTGCAGACTGTCTGATTGCAATATTAGTTTTGGTTTTTTGTATGGAGTAGACTTGCCTGCTATTTTTTTTAATTGCTCATAAACGGCAAATGTGGCTTCTTCACCTTTTCTTATTATTTCTTTTCCTTTATCAAATGAAATCACACCATATTGTGTAATATCTGGTTTGATATAGATGTCCGTATCAACTATATTTCTCCTCATTCGTTCTATCGAATTAAGATTGTTAATTTGAACTAAAATTCTAGTGGCGTCTTTAAGCTGACTTCTATCTAATAACCCGTCTTGTACATCGACTCCTATGATGATATCTGCACCTAATTTTCGTACCTCCTCAATAGGATAATTATTAATTACACCACCATCTACCAGTAGTTTACCATCAATTTCCACAGGGCTAAACAAAGAGGGAAATGCTGAACTTGCAATCATTGCTTGGGCCAAATTTCCTTTATTCAACACCACTTGTTCTCCAGTTTCTATATTTGTACCAATACATAAAAACGGAATTGGAAGTTTATTAAAATCCCTTATGTGTCTTGAATTCCTTGTGATTCTACTTAACAAATTATAATTATACATTCCTTTGGACAAGGCTTCTGGAATTCCAATTTTCATTTTATTAAAAGGCAAAACGAGTGCATAAAGCTCCTCATTTCTACGTTCGTAAAAGTTCTTTGAAGATCGCGGAATAAAATCGTTTAGCAATTCGTCAAAATTAGTAGCTTGAAAAATTGAATCAATTTGACTGGCATTATACCCAGATGCGTAAAGTCCACCCACAACGGCTCCCATACTTGTTCCACCGATATAATCAATCTGGACCCCAGCTTCTTCTAAAACTTTTAAAACGCCAATATGAGCAAATCCTTTTGCGCCACCGCCACTTAAGACCAAACCTATTTTGGGCTTTTTTTGTTCCTGTGCTAAGGAGTTTTGCGTAAGAAAGATAAATGAGAATAGATAAACCAGAATAGTAGGAAATAGCACTTTTGAAGATAGTCTAAAGCCCCAGATAGAAGTAAAAAGCCTTGATAGCGACACTACTATTTTTTCTTGAAAAAAAAGAGCGACCCTAGAAGCTCCTTTTTTTTTAGTAGAAAAAAAGAAGTGTTGCAGAAAGCTTGAAACGCACAGCTGGAATAGGCTCATAAAAAAACTAGTTTGTATTGTAAAATTCGACAATTTTTTTGGCTTTGGAACTACCTATAACGTCCGAAATTTCCTTTTCTGTTGCTAATTTCAATCTTTTAACACTTTTAAAGTGCTGAATCAAAGTAAGCATGGTTTTTTCTCCAATTCCCGGGATAGATTCTATCGAAGAATTAAGTGCCGCTTTACTCCGCTGATCGCGATGATGCGTGATTCCAAAACGGTGTGCCTCGTTCCGCAATTGCTGGATGATCTTGAGGGTTTCAGATTTTTTATCTAAATACAACGGAATAGAATCCCCAGGATAAAAAAGCTCTTCGAGCCTTTTAGCAATGCCGATGATGGCTATTTTGCCTCGTAGTCCCAATTCATCAATACTTTTTAACGCCGATGACAATTGTCCTTTTCCACCATCGATGATAATTAAATTGGGTAAGGGTTGGTTTTCGTCTAACAATCGTTTGTACCGCCTGTAAACAACTTCAGTCATCGAAGCAAAATCATCTGGTCCTTCAACGGTTTTTATGTTAAAGTGTCGGTAATCTTTCTTGCTTGGTTTTCCATCCTTAAATACCACACAAGCCGCAACAGGATTGGTCCCCTGAATATTTGAGTTGTCAAAACATTCAATGTGTCTGGGCTCTACAGGCAATCGCAGATCTTTTTGCATTTGTGCCATAATTCGTTTAGTATGACGATCTGGATCTACAATTTGCAGTTGTTTTAGTTGTTCGATGCGGTAAAACTTAGCATTTCGCACAGACAAATCAAGAATTTGCTTTTTGTCTCCCAATTGAGGAACGGTGATTTTTATATTTTCGCCTAAGTCTACGTGAAAGGGAACAATTACCTCACGGGATAGTAATTGAAAACGTTCGCGCAACTCAATAATGGCAAGTTCTAATAATTCCTCGTCGGTTTCGTCGAGTTTCTTTTTGATTTCCATGGTGTGGGATCGAATGATTGATCCGTGGGAAATTTGCAAGAAGTTGACATAGGCTGCACTTTCATCTGAAACTATCGAAAAGACATCTATATTGGTGATTTTTGGGTTGACAATCGTAGAACGGGATTGGTAGTTCTCCAAAATTTCAATTTTTTCTTTAATTTTTTGAGCTTCTTCAAAATGCATGTTAAACGCAAGATCAGTCATGACACGCTTAAAATCCTTCATACTTTCTTTGAAATTTCCTTTGAGAATTTCACGAATTGCATCTACTTGCTTTTGGTAATTTTCAATGGTTTCATATCCTTCACAAGGTCCCATGCAATTTCCAATATGATATTCGAGACATACTTTAAATTTTCCACTATCGATATTGCTCTTACTTAAATCATAGTTACAAGTTCGTAGTGGATACAATTCTTTTATTAATTCTAAAATAGTAGAAACCGTTTTAAAACTCGTGTACGGACCAAAATATTCCGATCCATCTTTGACCATTCTACGCGTAGCAAAAATGCGTGAAAAAGGTTCTTTCTTGATGCACAACCACGGATAACTCTTGTCATCGCGTAACAACACATTATAACGAGGTTGCAAAGTTTTTATCAGATTGTTTTCTAGTAAAAGTGCATCAGTCTCAGTAGGAACGACAATGTGTTTGATGGTTACAATTTTCTTAACCAGCACATTGGTTTTGGCCGTGTCATGAATTTTATTGAAATAAGAAGAAACTCTTTTCTTTAAATTCTTAGCCTTACCTACATACAAAATTTTGCCCTCCTTATCATAATATTGGTATACGCCAGGATTGTCTGGCAAGGTTTGGATTTGAAGGGCTAAAGCAGTTAGATTCATGTAACAAAGTTAATCTCAAAAATCACGAAATACAAATCAATGCACTGGAATTCTTTATGATAAATTTTTTATAGAATTTTAGTTCCCAATACCTTATTATCGTTATTTTTATCTTTTCAAGTATCTATGATAAAAACCAATACCGCCCCAATCGTAATTTTCGGCGAAAGCATTATTCCTGGCGAAAGCAAAACTATCAATGTAGAGATTGCGCGATTACACACCACCACAAAACTGAATATCCCTGTAATTATCAGACGCTCAAAAATAGATGGTCCTGTGGTGCTTTTTTCGGCAGGAATTCATGGCGATGAAATTAATGGAGTCGAAATTGTTCGGCAATTGATCCGTAAGAAAATAAACCGACCTAAAAAAGGAACGATTATTTGTATCCCTATCATTAATGTATATGGATTCGTCAATAAATCTAGAGAATTTCCAGACGGCAGGGACTTAAATCGGGTTTTTCCGGGAAGCAAAACGGGATCTTTGGCAAGTCGGTTTGCGTTTCATATTTTAAGTGAAATTATGCCCCTTGTAAATTACGCAGTCGATTTTCACGCCGGTGGTGCCAGCCGTTTTAATGCGCCACAAATAAGAATTTCACCTAGCAATCCAGAGTTAAAACTTTTGGCTGATGTTTTTAATGCGCCATTCACTTTATATTCTAGAAATATCATTGGCTCTTTTAGGAATTCGAGCGAGCGAATGAACGTAAAAATGTTGCTTTTTGAAGGTGGTAAATCATTAGACATCAACAATGCAGTCGCTGATGAAGGCGTGAATGGTGCCAAACGAATCCTAGCCCATCTTGACATGTTAGACCCTAAACACGCCGTATCTAAACCAAATTCCCCATCAATCTATATTGAAAAATCGGGCTGGATTAGAGCCAAATGCTCCGGATTATTGCACGACTATAATACAATTGGTACTTTTGTCAATAAAGGAACCGTATTAGCAATCATCACTGATCCGTACGGAAAGTTTGAACGAAAAGTGAAAGCACCAAATGACGGTTACGTAATTAACGCGAACCATTCCCCAATTGTTTACGAAGGGGATGCTATTTACCACTTATCAAATACTAATGGAGAAGATGAAGAATAAAACTGAATTGCGACTGGAATACAAAGGGTTGCGTCAATTACTTTCTGATAATGAAATTGAGAAAAAGAGTTTGGCTATAGCCAATAAAATACTGACTCTTCCAATTTGGGAAAACACCTATTTCCATATTTTCTTACCTATTACAGAACAAAAAGAAGTCAATACAGAATTCATTCTTCATTTATTATCCGGAAAAGACAAGGAGATTATTGTTTCCAAAGCTGATTTTGAACCCCGAAACATGACGCATTTCCTATTGACGGACAATACTAAAATCAAGAAAAACAAACACAACATTCCAGAACCTGTTGATGGTATTGAAGTTCCTTCGCATAAAATTGATGTGGTTTTTGTTCCGCTTTTGGCCTTCGATAAAAAAGGGCATCGCGTGGGTTACGGCAAAGGGTTTTACGATAAATTTTTATCAGAATGCAAACCAGATGCAATCAAGATTGGACTTTCTTTTTTTGAACCCGAAGAATTGATTACTGATATTTTTGAAGGCGATATAAAACTAGATTGGTGTGTGACTCCAAATTCAATTCACTCGTTTTAATTTTTAATCCGTACTTTCGCAACAGATTAAATCTAATTAAGTTATGAGAATATTTAAAAATTCAAGATTTGCCGTAAGCATTATGGTTATTCTATTTGCAGTTTCATTTTCAAATTGTAGCATTCACACAGGAACCAGCAGATCTACCTATAAAGCTAAACAACTTCCCCCAGGTCAAGCTAAAAAAATATATGGAGGAAAAAGTGCTAAACGTTACGCACCCGGACAAAATAAAAATTAATACAAAAGACCTGTTCATGTTATGAACAGGTCTTTTTTTTATTGTGATAAACTTTAAATCTAATTTTGATGAAATGCTTTTTTGTTGAAAAAAATTAAAATTCCAACTCCTGTAGAAATAGCCATATCGGCAACATTAAAAATAGCATTGAAAAAAGTAAATTCTTTTCCGCCCCAAATAGGCAACCAAGTTGGTAAGGTTCCGTGCCAAAAAGGGAAATAAAGCATATCCACTACTTTTCCGTGAAACCAAGTCCCATAAGGTTGATCTGAGAACAAAGTCGCTAATTCCTGCTGACTGTCATTAAAAATAACACCGTAAAAAACCGAATCAATGATGTTCCCGAAAGCACCTACAAGAATTAATGAAATGGCGACAATCAAATAATCAGAGCACTTCTTTTTTACTGAATCCCACAACCAATAGCCAATTCCACCAACAGCGGCAATTCTAAATAAAGTTAAAAATAATTTTCCATAAGCTCCAGGGATTTGGACTCCCCATGCCATTCCATCATTTTCAATGAACAGAATTTTGAACCATTTGAATACTTCAACTTCTTCTCCTAAAATGAAATTAGTTTTTATGTAAATTTTAGAAACTTGATCAACAAGCAATAAGATAAAAATAAGGAGATACGCTTTTCGTAATGACATTTTATAAATTTTAATGGCGCAAAAATAACAATTTAATCAAAAAAAACGCTCCCAATGGAGCGTTAAATATTGTTTAACAAGAGGTTTATCGTTGCAAGTTCTTTGCTTCGATACTCATTGTTGCATGAGGGACGATTTTTAATCTTTCTTTCCCAATTAATTTGCCGGTAACTTTACAAACTCCATACGTTTTGTTTTCAACACGGAAGAGTGCATTTTTCAAATCACGAATAAATTTCTCTTGACGAATCGCCAGTTGTGAATTCGCTTCTTTAGACATGGTTTCGCTTCCTTCTTCAAAGGCCTTAAATGTTGGGGAAGTATCATCTGTCCCATTATTTAAGTCATTCATATAAGCGCTTTTTATCAAATCTAAATCTAATTGAGCTCTTTGAATTTTATTAAGTATTATTACTTTGAACTCCGCTAAATCAGCTTCGGAGTATTTTGTAGCTTCATCTACCATTTTATATTATTTTGAAATTAAAATCATTGTTTTTATTTCATCAAATTCAATTTCCGTACCGTTTTCTAATGCATCAACAAAAACCAAATCGTTGGTTAATGTTTCTGATTTAATATACGCCTCGTTTTCAAGAATCGCCTCTTCTAAAATTCCATTTCTTTTCAACTGAACTTTAATTTTATCGGTAACTTCAAATCCAGAATCTTTACGAATATTCTGAATCCTGTTTACTAATTCTCTGGCAATTCCCTCTTGTTTTAATGCTGATGAAATTGTAATGTCAAGCGCAACCGTTATTCCGTTTGAGTTGGCTACCAACCAGCCCTCAATATCTTGTGATGTTATTTCTACGTCTTCCAAAGTTAAAATTACGTTATTTCCTGCAATAACAAGATTCAAGCTTCCTTCCTTATCCAGTAGACTAATTTGTTCTTTTGAAAACCCTTGTATTTCCTTAGAAATCAAGCCCATATCTTTTCCAAAACGGGGTCCAAGCGTCTTAAAATTGGGTTTAATTTGTTTCACTAAAACACCTGAAGCATCATCCAAAAGTACGATTTCTTTCACGTTTACCTCTGCTTTTATCAAGTCAGAAATAGCCTCAATTTCAGCTCTTTGTTTGTCGTCAAGTACTGGAATCATTACCTTTTGCAACGGTTGGCGTACCTTTATCATTTCCTTTTTACGGAGTGATAAAACCAATGATGAAATGGTCTGTGCTTTCTGCATTTTGCTCTCTAGTATTTTATTAACATAGTTTTCAACCGAAATTGGAAACGTTGCCAAATGTACACTGTCAAATTTTTCAGTCTGTGTTGTTACAGTTAAGTCTCTGTAAAGTTTGTCCATGAAGAACGGAGCAATAGGCGCACCCAGTTTACTTATGGTTAACAAACAGGTATATAAAGTTTGATACGCCGCGATTTTGTCTTGTGCATATTCTCCTTTCCAGAAGCGTCTTCTGCACAAACGAACGTACCAGTTGCTTAAATTTTCCTGTACAAATTCTGAGATCGCTCGAGCGGCTTTTGTTGGTTCATAATCCGCATAAAAACCATCCACTTCTTTGATCAAAGTATTCAATTCTGAGATAATCCATTGGTCAATCTCGGGTCTTTCGTTAACTGGAATTTCGTCTTCCTCGTACTTAAAACCATCAATATTCGCATACAAACTAAAGAACGAATACGTATTGTATAAAGTTCCAAAGAATTTTCGGCGCACCTCAGCAATTCCCTCTAAGTCAAATTTCAAGTTGTCCCAAGGATTCGCATTCGATATCATGTACCAGCGCGTCGCATCTGGACCATACTCTTTTAAGGTGTCAAAAGGATCTGCGGCATTGCCTAAACGTTTGGACATTTTTTGTCCGTTTTTATCTAAAACCAATCCGTTTGAAACTACATTTTTATACGCCACTTTATCAAAAACTAAGGTTCCAATAGCGTGTAAGGTATAAAACCAACCACGCGTTTGATCGACACCTTCTGCAATAAAATCAGCAGGAAAATCTTTGTTTTGGTCTATTTTATCTTTGTTTTCAAAAGGATAATGCCATTGCGCATAAGGCATAGAACCGGAATCAAACCAAACGTCAATTAGATCTGCTTCGCGTGTCATTGGTTTTCCAGAAGCAGAAACTAAGGTGATTTCGTCGACTACATTTTTGTGCAAATCAACTAAATCATAATTAGATTCCGCCATATTTCCAATTTCAAAACCTTTAAAAGGATTTTCTTTTTGGAAACCCGCAGCAATAGATTTTTCGATTTCGTTGTATAATTCTTCCACAGAACCGATCAAAATTTCTTCTTGTTTATCTTCTGTTCTCCAGATAGGCAATGGAATTCCCCAGAATCTGGATCGCGATAAATTCCAGTCATTGGCATTTTTCAACCAATTCCCAAAACGTCCTTCTCCGGTAGCTTTTGGCTTCCAGTTGATGGTTTCGTTCAAGTCGAACATACGATCCTTTACTTCTGATATTTTGATAAACCAAGAATCCAAAGGATAATATAAAATAGGCTTGTCTGTTCTCCAACAGTGCGGGTAACTGTGCACGTATTTTTCTACTTTAAAAGCTCTATTTTCTTCTTTTAACTGAATAGCAATTTCAACATCTACAGAACGTTCTGGAGCTTCGCCTTCGTTATAATATTCATTTTTAACGTATTTTCCAGAATACATTCCAAGTCCTTGCACAAATCGTCCTTGTAAATCTACTAACGGAACTAGTGTTCCATTTTCATCTAAAACCAACATTGGTGGGATTTCTGGTGTTGCTTCCTTGGCTACTTTTGCATCATCTGCACCAAAAGTTGGTGAGGTATGCACAATTCCTGTCCCATCTTCGGTAGTAACAAAATCTCCTGAAATTACTCTAAAAGCATTTTCAGCATTTTGATACGGAAGCACTAATGGCATTAATTGTTCGTAACAAATGTCAACTAAATCCGCTCCTTTACATTCTGCCAAAACCTGATATGGAACTTTCTTGTCACCTTCTTTAAAATTTTCAAAGTCAGCAGGTTCTGTACTTTCAAAGAATCCTTTTCCGAATTGTTTTCCAACTAAATTCTTAGCCAAAATCAATGTTGCCGGACGAAACGTATATTGATTGAATGTTTTTACTAAAGCATATTCAATTTTTGGACCTACAGTCAAAGCCGTATTACTTGGCAATGTCCAAGGTGTTGTGGTCCAAGCTAGGATAAAGATTTCGTCTAAATCCAACGCTTCTAACTTGTAATGAAGTAAATTATTAGAACTAATATAATCGTAAAACTTAGCGAACAACAATTCTTTGTGCGCGTCAATCACTTTAAATTGTGCCACAACCGTCGTATCCGTTACATCTCTATAACTTCCTGGTTGGTTCACTTCATGCGACGATAATCCTGTTCCTGCTTTTGGAGAATACGGCTGGATGGTGTAGCCTTTGTACATCAAATCCTTGTTGTAGATTTGTTTCAAAATCCACCAAACGGTTTCCATGTATTTCGATTTATAGGTCACATACGGATCTTCCATATCAACCCAATATCCCATTTTTTCGGTCAAATCATTCCACACATCGGTATAACGCATCACGGTTTTTTTACACGCTTCGTTGTATTCTTCGATGGTAATCGTTTTCCCGATATCTTCTTTTGTAATTCCTAATTCCTTTTCGGTACCTAATTCTACTGGTAAGCCGTGTGTATCCCAACCGGCTTTTCGCTTTACTTGAAATCCTTTTTGCGTTTTATATCGGCAAAAAATATCTTTAATGGCGCGTGCCATGACGTGATGTATTCCAGGTAGTCCATTTGCCGAAGGTGGCCCTTCAAAAAATACAAACGGAGTACTTCCTTCACGAGTAGTTACACTTCTCTCAAATATATTTTCTTTCTTCCAAAAATCTAGTACTTCTGATGCTACAGTTGGTAAGTCAAGTCCTTTGTATTCAGTAAATTTTGTGCTCATTTTATCCTTTTCTTTAATCGAAGTGCGAAAGTAATAAATTAAAGTCGAAAGTTGAAAGTC
>JAYTBZ010000041.1:0-2188 GCA_043736705.1 Flavobacterium sp.
CTTTGTGAACTATTTTAGCTGTTGCCGTAACGATTCCATCGCGCTTGGCTTTCAAATGGTTGGCTGCGATCTCGATCCCGCGTACTTCACTCACTTCTGAATTTACAAAAAGCATCGAAGCAGCACTGCCCACACTCTCTGCCAATGCTACCGTAGCTCCCCCATGTAGCAATCCCATAGGTTGATGAACTGCAGAATTCACGGGCATTGTGGCTACTAAAAAATCTTCACCTGCGTCAGTATATTCAATATTAAGCGTTTGCATTAAGGTGTTCTTGGAAACTTGATTACAATATTGAAGTATTTTTTCTTTATCGAATGTCATATTATTTGCTTTAAAAATGTAAAATTAAAGAAAAGATGACTTACAAAATAGGAATTACAATTGTTATTCTGATTTTGAAAATAGATTTTTCCTATTTTTACAAAAAAAACAATTCGATGCCTCCCAAAATACTTTTACTTTTTATTGGAATAGTACTTGCGCTTAGTTCCTGCCGTTCTGATTTTGAGACTGTAGCAAGCTCCGGCGATTTAGCGTTTTCTAAGGATACTATTTATCTTGATACCGTTTTTTCGAATATAGGATCGAGTACCTACCGACTAAAAGTATATAACAAAAGTAAAAATGACATAACTATACCAAGTATAAAATTAGGTAAAGGAATGAGTTCTAAATACCGCATGACAATTGATGGGTTGCAAGGAACAGAAGGAAAAATTTTTACGAATGTAGATCTTTTAGCCAGAGACAGTTTATATATTTTTATTGAAACTACCGCAAACATAGCTGATGCAAATCCAGTTGACTTTTTGTACACAGATCAAATTCAGTTTGATAGTGGTATCAATCAACAAAATATTGAATTAGTAACTCTTATTCAAGATGCTGTTTTCCTTTATCCACAGCGTTTTGCTGATGGAACGAAAGAAACGCTACCTATTGGAGAACAAAAAATTGAGGGTTTTTATTTGGATGAAAATGATCCTGTAAACGGAAATGAGCTGCTATTTAACAACGACAAACCGTATGTGATCTATGGCTATGCTGCCATTCCTTCCAATAAAACAGCTACTTTTGAACCAGGAACAAGAGTTCATTTTCATGCTAATTCTGGTCTTATTGTAGCCAATAAAGCTTCGATTCAAGTTAATGGTGCAACCTCAACTACAGACAAGTTAGAAAATGAAGTTGTTTTTGAAGGCGATCGTTTAGAACCAAATTTCTCAGATGTGCCCGGACAGTGGGGAACTATATGGCTAACTGATGGAAGTACCAACAACAAATTAAATCATCTTACAATCAAAAATGCTAGTATTGGTTTGTTAATTCAAAACAATGACAATACAACCGTTGCGATAAAAAACACCCAAATTTACAATAGCAGTAACTACGGTATCTTGGCGCAGACCGCAAAAATTAATGGAGAAAATATAGTGATCAACAAAGCTGGTTTGGCAAGTTTAGCGTGCTCTTATGGAGGTACTTATTTATTTACCCACTGTACTTTCAATAATAATTGGAACAGTTCGCAACAAGTAGCAGTTGAAATAAGTAACTTTATTACAGGAGCTACTCCAGAAGTAAAGGATTTGAGTGCTGCAACCTTTAATAACTGTATCATTTATGGTTCGTACGCCAATGAAATGAGTTTAAATAAAAAAACAGGAGCTGCTTTTGAATACCAGTTCAATAATTGTTTAATTAAATTTGACAATATTTCGAATTCATTTGCTACAAATCCGCTGTATCAATTTAGTACCGATACAGCACATTACAACGCAATCATTCTGAATAAAGACCCCAAATATTTTAATCAATCTCAGAATAAGTTTAATATCGATGAAACTTCTGCCGCTTTTGCAAAAGGGAATTTGATGTATTTAATTCCATTAGACATTTTAGGAAACACAAGAACTGTACCCCCAGATTTGGGAGCTTACCAGAATAAGGCTTTTCCTAAATAACTCACTAAAAAAGAGTGTATACTGAATTGAAATTCAAAAATTAAGCTTGATTTAATTAAACATTTAATACCTTGATATAGGGAAATAAACAGTAGTTTTGCTAAAATTTAACACCTAAAGCAAAATTAATTTTAAACAATTTCAACCAATTATCAAATTATGAAACAAATTTACTCCTTGCTCTTTTTATTACTTTTCACAGTAGCTTTTGGTCAAGCAC